>JAJPYF010000081.1 GCA_021205085.1 Clostridiales bacterium
CAACCGGGTGCAGATTTTTCAATGATATGTCCAGAATCGGTGCAGAGTGCGTCAATGCGCCGCTGGAGATATAGTCCACCCCCAGATCCGCAAGTGCGCGGATATTTTCTTTTGTGACATTTCCGGAGACCTCGATCTCGGCCCGGCCGTCGATGAGGGCAACCGCCTCACGCATAGTCTCATGATCCATGTTGTCCAGCATGATGATGTCGGCGCCGGTCTCCACTGCTTCCCGGACCATGGCGAGCGTTTCCGTCTCCACCTCGATTTTCCGGACGAAGGGTGCGTACTCCCGCGCCATTTTCACAGCCTGCGCGACGCCGCCGGCTGCACCGATGTGGTTGTCCTTCAGCATGACCCCGTCGGAGAGGTTCAGGCGGTGGTTGTTCCCGCCGCCGGTGCGGACGGCATATTTCTCAAAAATGCGCATGTTGGGCGTTGTTTTTCTGGTGTCCAGCAGCTTTGTCTTCGTTCCCTCCAGACCGGAGGCCGTCTCGCGCGTCAGGGTGGCGATGCCGCTCATCCGCTGGAGGTAGTTGAGGGCGGTGCGCTCCCCGGACAGGATGACGCGGATATCCCCGCGAACCGTTCCCAGATGCTGTCCGCGCGTCACAGTGTCCCCGTCCTCGACGGACAGATCACAGACGGTTGCATCGTCTAAGAGGGAGAACACCCGCGCGAAGATCTGCAACCCGCAGATGACGCCGTCCTGCTTGCAGATCAGGTCGGCCTCCCCGTCGCGGGCGGTGGGCATGACGCTGTTGGTGGAGACATCCTCCACGGTGATGTCTTCCTGAAGCGCACTCAGAATCAGCGGGTCGGCATTTAATTTTAAGGTAATCGGATCAAACATTTACAGCCCTCCTTGGACTCTTTATGAGAATTGTTTTTGGTTTCCCGTTCAGGGTGTCTGACTTTCCGGCGCGTTCGATTTCAGTGAGGATAAGGTCGCGGTATTCCGCTGCCAGCCGGTCCGTGTCCTCATACGCCCGGAGATCCGGAAGCATGTCCGGTGTCCGGCGGTTCGGAAGAAGCCCGCTTTTGTTGATGTCCCCGGCGGCGCGTTTGGCGAAGACAAGACTCTCCAGGAGAGAGTTGCTGGCGAGGCGGTTTTTGCCGTGCACGCCGTTGCAGGCTGTCTCGCCCACCGCATACAGTCGTTCCATGGAGGTCTTGCTCTCATAGTTCACGCGGATCCCGCCCATGAAATAGTGCTGCGCCGGGACGACGGGGATACACTCCCGGGTGACATCGTAGCCCGCCTCACGGCAGTGCGCCACAATATTCGGGAAATGGGACAAAAGCTCCTGCCGCGGAATCCCGCGCAGGTCTTCCCAGACAAAGCGGGTGTTGTCCTTTTTCATCTGCCTGCGGATGGCTTCGGTCAGCTCATCGCGGGGAAGGAGCTCGTTGACAAACCGTTTTCCGTCTTTCCCGTAGAGCAGGGCGCCCTCGCCGCGCACAGACTCGGAAATCAGAAAGCTGCGGTCGGTCTGCTCCGCGGAGTACAGTGTCGTCGGGTGAATCTGAATATAATCGATATCCCGGAGGGCAATCCCGTGCCTGATCGCGACGGCGATGCCGTCCCCGGTCAGATGGCGGTAGTTGGTGGAGTGGCGGTAAAGTCCGCCGATTCCGCCGCAGGCGAGAACCGTGCAGTCCGCCCGGATCGCCCGGATCTGCCCGTCCGCGGTTTTGACCACGGCGCCGCAGCAGGTGTTCTGGTCACAGATCAGATCCAGCATGGATGTGTTCTCCAATAGCGTAACGTTTTCCAGCTGCAGCACCTGCGCCAGCAGCTTTTGCGTGATTTCCTTGCCCGTGATGTCTCTGTGAAAAAGAATCCGCTTATCAGAGTGGGCGCCTTCTCTGGTGTAGGAGAGGGAACCGTCCGCCTCCCGGTGGAAATCCGCGCCGTAGGACAGAAGATCCTTCACAACATCCTGCGAGGAGCGGATCATGATTTCCACGGATGTGCGGTCATTTTCATAATGGCCGGCCCGCAGGGTGTCCTCAAAATAACAGTCATAGTCGGAATCATCCTTGAGCATGCACATGCCGCCCTGCGCCAGAAAGGAGTCGCTCTGGTCGACGGCGGATTTTGTGATGATGGTAATTTTTTTCTTTCGGTTAAGATGCAGGGCACAGTAAAGCCCGGCGCATCCGCTGCCGATGATCAGGATATCTGTTTCCATGGTATATCGCCTCCCATGCGTCAATGAACCGGATTATAACACATTTCCGGACAGATGACAAGACACATAACTTTACACATATATTGACAGATCGAGGCAGTCAATTTATAATCGGTGGAAATGACCTGCGGCATCCGAAAAAGCGGCTGCCGGAAGGCAATCAAAGTAAGGAGAGAACGATGTATACGACGAGAGAATTGCAGGATGCGATCCTGAAATTAAAAAAAGAAAATGATGTCTGTATTCTGGCGCATGCCTATCAGAGCCACGATATCTGGGAGGTGGCGGACTACGTGGGCGACTCCTACGGCCTGAGCCTGCAGGCGGCAAAGGCGGACGCGAAGACGGTGCTGATGTGCGGCGTCCGCTTTATGGCGGAGACAGTAAAGATTCTGTCCCCCGAAAAAAGAGTGGTTCTGTCCCATCCGGATGCCGGATGCCCGATGGCGGAGCAGATGGATGTCCCGATGGTGACGCAGCTGAAAGAGAAGTTCCCGGGGTATGCGGTCGCGGCGTATGTCAACACCACGGCGGAGTTAAAGACGGTCTGCGATGTGTGTGTGACCTCCTCCTCCGCGGTGAAGGTGATCCGGAATATGGAGAGCCGGGATATCCTCTTTATCCCCGACGGCCAGCTGGGAAAGTGGGTGGCAGAGCAGGTTCCGGAGAAAAATATCCGCCTGTTCCACGGCGGCTGCCCGACCCATGTGCGGGTTTCAGCGCAGGAGCTGAAGCGGGCGAAAGCCGATCATCCGGGTGCATTGGTGCTGGTTCATCCGGAATGTCTGCCGGAGATCTCCGCACAGGCGGATTATGTGGGCAGCACCACGGGCATCATGGATTATGCGGAAAAAAGCGGCGCGGCGGAGTTTATCATCGGGACAGAGAACAGCATCGTACAGCATCTGCAGTACGCCTGCCCGGAAAAGAAATTTTTCCCGCTCTCCAAAGACTGCGTCTGTCATAATATGAAGCTGACCACGCTGGCGGATGTGTACCGGTGCGTGGCCGGAACCGGCGGCGAGGAGATCGTGCTGGCGGATGAGGTGCAGAAGAAGGCTCGCCGGTGTCTGGACAATATGCTGAAATATGGCGGATGACGGGGAAAATCAGCTTTACACTTAAATATATTTCTTTTATAATAGACAGGATCGAATTAACTCAGAGGGAGAAC
>JAJPYF010000046.1 GCA_021205085.1 Clostridiales bacterium
CCTCCATCCGGCTGATATATCCCAGATTCAGAAGAGCGGCAACCTCCTTCACCGCCCCGATGGTGCGCCCCTCCTCCCGGCGAATCCGTTCCCGGTCGCTGGACAAAACCATCTGCGCGTTCTGTGCAGCCAGCTCGACCAGCTTCTCCCGGTCGCCCTTTTTCGGAACCCGGATGCTGCATTTCTGTCCCCGTCGGGAGGAGAGCCACCGGCAGACGACCTCCGCGTCGTCAATCTCCATCTGCAGGACAATCTCCCGCGGAATAAAGGGCGTTCCCGCGTAATACTGGCGGATAAAGGTGGACATCACCTCCCGCGGCGTGTCCTCCGCCCCAATGGTCACATGGAAATGCTCCCGCCCGATCAGCTTTCCCTGCCGGACGAAAAACACCTGCACCACCGCATCCCGGTCATCCATGGCAAGGGCGATGATATCGCGGTCCTCCCCGTCAGAGCTGGTGATTTTCTGCTTCTGAGCCACCTGCTTCACACTGGTCAGGAGGTCACGGTACTCCGCCGCTTTCTCGAAATCCAGCTCTGCTGCTGCCTGCGCCATTTTATTCTCCAGCTCCTCAATCACGGTGCGGTATTTTCCGTTCAGAAAATCCATGGCCTGACGGACATGCTCCCCGTACTCCTCCGGCGAAATGTAATCCTGACAGGGCGCCATGCACTGGTGAATGTGGTAATTCAGGCAGGGACGCTCCAGACCGATATCTCTGGGAAGCACCCGGTTGCAGCTCCGGATCTGATACAGCTTCCGCAGCAGCTCGATTGTGTCCCGCACCGCGCCGGCACTGGTGTAAGGGCCGTAGTAGCGGGATTTATCCTTTTTCATCTGACGCGAAAAGAGAACTCTGGGATAGGTTTCTCCCAGAGTCACTTTGATGTACGGATAAGTCTTGTCATCCTTGAGCATCGTGTTATACTTCGGGCGGTGCTCTTTTATTAAATTGCACTCCAGGACAAGCGCTTCCAGTTCGGAATCTGTGAGGATGTATTCAAACCGCGCGATGTGCGTCACCATCTTCTCAATCTTCGGCCCCTTGTTCCGGCTGGACTGAAAATACTGGCGGACCCGGTTGCGCAGGCTGATCGCTTTCCCGATATAGATGATCGCATCCCCCGCGTCATGCATAAGGTAGACTCCCGGGTGATCCGGAAGCTTCTTCAGTTCTTCCTGGATGTCAAACATATTTTCTCCAAATTTTGATTACTCCTCAAACGCCTCATCCGGAAATGCCTCCCCGCTCACGGCCACCTGCGGCGCGGCGTAAGTCTCCAGCGGCGACGGATCCCGGCTCTCCCGCATCTCGGTGAAGATATCCATAAACTCCTTGCCAGTAATGGTCTCATGCTCGTAGAGATAATCCGCGATGCGCTCCAGAATATCCATGTTCGCACAGATCATCTGCTTTGCCGTGTCGTATGCCTTCTGAAGCATCGCCTTCACTACATCGTCCACCTTTGCGATCGTGGACTCCGCGACAGTCGCAACCGGGCGGCCGTCCAGATACTCGCTCTCCACAGTCTCCAGCGCCATCAGTCCGAACTCATCGGACATGCCCAGCCGCGTCACCATCGTCCGGGCGATCCGCGTCGCCATCTCAATATCGTTGGACGCGCCTGTCGTGACCGAGTCACAGGTGATCTCCTCCGCGGCACGGCCTCCCATATAGGTAACCAGACGGGCTTCCAGCTCCGCCTTCGTCTCCAGGTATTTCTCCTCCTCCGGCGTCTGCAGGGTATATCCCAGCGCACCCATCGTCCGGGGAACGATCGTAATCTTCTGCACCGGCTCCGAATCCTTCTGCAGCGCGCTGACCAGCGCGTGTCCCACCTCGTGGTAGGCCACCAGGCGCTTCTCCTTCGGCCCCATGATGCGGTCCTTTTTCTCCTTGCCGGCGATGACGACCTCCACCGCCTCAAACAGATCCGACTGCGTGACATACTTCCGTCCGTGCTTCACGGCATTGATCGCGGCCTCATTGACCATGTTGGCGAGGTCGGAGCCCACACAGCCCGCGGTCGCCAGAGCCAACGCGTCCAGATCCACGCTGTCATCCATGAGAACATGCCTCGAATGCACCTTCAGCGTCTCCACACGGCCCTTCAGATCCGGCTTGTCTACGATAACACGGCGGTCAAAACGGCCCGGACGCAGAAGCGCCTTGTCCAGAACCTCCGGACGGTTGGTCGCCGCCAGAATCAGCACGCCCTTGGAGCTGTCGAAGCCATCCATCTCGGCCAGAAGCTGGTTCAGCGTCTGCTCCCGCTCGTCGTTTCCGCCGCCGTAACGGCTCTCACGGCTCTTTCCGATGGCATCCACCTCGTCGATAAATATGATACAGGGAGCCTGCTTCTGCGCCTCCTTAAACAGATCGCGGACACGGGACGCGCCCACGCCGACAAACATTTCCACAAAATCAGAACCGGCCAGCGAGAAAAACGGCACGCCGGCCTCCCCCGCCACGGCCTTCGCCAGAAGGGTCTTCCCGGTACCGGGAGGGCCCACAAGAAGTGCTCCCTTCGGCAGCTTAGCACCGATATCCGTGTATTTGCGCGGATTGTTCAGAAAATCCACCATCTCCTGCAGGGTTTCCTTCGCCTCATCCTGCCCTGCGACATCCCGGAACGTCACGCCGGTCGATTTCTCGACATACATCTTGGCAGTGGACTTCCCGACACCCATGATGCCGCCTCCGCTGCCGCCGCCCATCCTGCGCATGGCAAAGGCAAAAATACCCCAAATGATCACCAGAGGAATAATCAGACTCAGTACGCTGTAGATCATGCTGGAAGTACTGCTGTTCTTCCCCGTGTACTCGACATCGTTCTCATTCAGGAACTCATAGAGATTCTCGTCCCCCAGATTCACCGTATAGTAGGAAACCTGATAGAGGGCATCCTCATCCTGCACCGGCGTAATCTGAATCTCGCTGGAGGTGATGGTGACACTCTCCACCTCCCCGTCCTCCACCATGGAGAGGAACTCGGAGTAGGTGATCTCCTGATTGGTCAGGCTGCTGACCCGGTTCGTCATGCTCGACACGACCAGCAGAATGATCAGCGCGAGAAGAACCAGCCAGAGAACGCTCTGTCCGTTTCTCCCGTTCTTTTTATTATTGCCGCCGTTGTTGTTATTATTTCCGCCGTTTTCCGGTCTGTTTTCATTCATAAAAACTACTCTTATCCTGCGCGTTCCGGCGCATTCCTTTCTCTATTCTTCCCCAGATAAATCTTTCGTGACTCACTCTCTGCCGGCCGCCTGCGACCCTGTTCAAAAAGTCATTATAGTTTTATTTTACAGAGAAATCAATATTGTAAGCATGAAGT
>JAJPYF010000028.1 GCA_021205085.1 Clostridiales bacterium
TACTGATTCAACTTTTTCAGCCGCCACAATCCATTTTCCGGAGTCTCTGTCAAACCGTGCACCGCCGATATTTTTAATCGCCTTGACAAAATCTGGATGAAATGGGGTACTTATGATTGCTTTGCTGCCTTTGAGTTCGATTTTCATAATCTAATCATTCCCTTCTGTGTTTATTATTTAATCAATCATTCCATGCCATTAATTATACTTATAGTATGGTAGACTTTTTTAATTTTCCGAATTTTCGGGCAAATTTTTTGGGTAGTGATGATCTCTCAGTCTGTTTTTCTTTCCAGCTTCTGCTTTCATCATGTCAACCGACTCGGTTTTTTATATATTATCTCTTTGATCTGATTGAATTAAATATCTGAAAAATATGGGGGAATATAAGCTGCGTGTCAGCAAGGAAGACAAAGAGCGGTATATGTCGGTTGCAAAAGCCAATAACATGAGCTTCAACGCTTATATCGTTCTTGCCATCGAAGAAAAAATTGAACGTGATGCAAAATCCTCACAAAAATAAGGCGGTTTGTTTCCGCCTTATTCTCATAGATAAAATCCTATTACTTATTGCGAACCTATGAGGATGAATGATGCCACTTGTCTCAGTCGATATGGAATGGGTCGATTCGTTTCTCATGCAGGCAACGCAGCATATACATCCGCACCGCAACAGACCTTGTAATTCCGATCTCATCACAGATGACAGCAAACTGCTCCTGTACATCCTTGCTTAAACGGAGAGACATCCTTACCGGCTCCTGTTTATCACCCTTGCCTCCCCCGATTGCCCTGTACACCTCCAACGGCTCAACCGGAAAAGGTATTCTTCCTTCTTTAATCATCCTCTTAACGAATATATTGACAGCCATAGTCACAGAAAGACCTTCTGTACACTCAGCGCAGAACTTCTCAAAATCGTTCTTCAGCAGTTCATCAATCTGCAGGAAAAAATACTGGTTTGGTTCTTTCACGCGCGGGGGATTCAGCAGGAGGTTGCTGAGTTCCCTTTTTGCATTCAGATATTCCTTTTCTGCATCTTTTCTCTCTTCCGCTGTTATCCCGTCAGGAAGATGGGTATACCTCTCCCTTGCATCCCATGCATCCTCATAGGCTTTTTTCGTATCAAGGAAATGCATAAATGCCGTATCATATTTCTTCAGGTAGGATTGATCCTTACGCACAATACCTAATATCCGATCCTCATAGCTTATAAGCCTTGACTCCATCTTGGCGCGTTCCAATTCGTTCAACTGATTCATCCCATATCCCTCCAAAATATTGTTTATCATATCATACTGCATATATGATTTGCAATAATTACCTTATACAGGTGCGGTTTGGGATAATATATACTGTCGCACAATCCCTCCCATCATGATACACTGTACCTGACAGGAGGGAAATTCGTGGATTTTTAAAATTCAGTTCTCACCAGCTTTTATCATCTGTTGTATTTCCGCTTTCTGTTGTAAGCAGCTGCGCCAGCCACACCGGCTCCGGATACAGACAGCAGGGCAAGCCACAATGCAACAGGGCTGTTGTCTCCGGTCTGTGAGCTGACTGTGCTGGTTGTGGATGTGTCGGTGGTTTCCGTCTCCGCTGTGGTGGTCTTTACTGCTTTCCATGAAACGGCTACAGGGGAAAGTCCCGTGAGGGTGACAACCAGGCCGTCATCGGTCTTTGTGACGGTTGGCCTCTCTGTTTCTCCCGCGGTGATGCCCAACCGTTCCGATGTCACAGTGAACATATGCTCCACGACAAATTCATAGCTTGAGTCCGTCCCTTCCGGATAAGGTATGGTCACGGTAATGCCTGTTGCCGGGAAGTTCTCTGCTGTGGCGGTAATCCATGTAATCCCACCATCGGTGCTGTATTGGAGCACAACATCATACACGAAGGCATTATCCGCTGTGTAAGCAGTACCTACCGTGACACGGCTGATCATATCCGCGATCAGTTCATCCACACTGGAATACAGGTTCTTTAACCCATCCGGTACAGCGGTCAGTTCCTGAATTGTTGTTTTTGTGCTGAGATTCCCATCCGTTCCGTCTATGACCCTGATGGCAGTGTAATCCGTCTTGTAGCTGTCATCGCAATACATACAGGTATGAAGGGTGTACCCTTGCTCTGTATAGGTAGGTGCGACCACCGTAGCAGTATAGCTGTGATCCGTCACAACAAGCGTATAGGAAGCCGTTGCCCTATTATAATTATCTGAAGCCGCTGCTGTGGCTGTAATGGTTGCGGTTCCTGCACCTACGATCGTCACTTTACCGGTATTCTCATCCACGGTTGCAACCGTTGGGTCATCAGAAGCGTAGGTAATGCCGCCATCCACGGTTGTCATTGTCAAATCGTTGATAAATGCCGTGCCGTTCATATGTTTCGTCACATAGTCCTCACTGTAGGAAATGGACTGCTCTGCAACCGTGATCGTGCCATTTGTTGTCAAAGTTTCAACAGATAAAATGTAATTGCCTGCCTCCGAACCGCTGAGGCTGATACCATCAGCCGTAATGGTCTTATTATCTCCGACAGATTCACTGTCGTAGGCAAAGCTTGCACTGGCAATTACCGTATCGCCATCAACAATGCCGCTTAAGATGATAGACAATCCCTGTGCGGCGGTCACATCCACGGTGCCATCATAGGCTTTTGATGTCGCTCCGCTGATCGAAGGGACCAGCGTCGCTTTCTGAACAGTATCTGAACTTGCTGTCAGGCTGTCTATATAATCAGCATGAGCTACCTGAACGCTCACATTCTTACCAATATCTTCCGCTGTCAAGGTATACGCTGATGCAGTCGCGCCGGTGATCGCCGCACCGTCACGCATCCACTGGTAGGTCACATTTTCCGGAACATTAGTACTCAGCTCCGCTGTAAGCTCCTGTCCGTAGACCGCATCTCCCGTGATTGTTACAGAACCCGGGATAAGCGCTGAGTACAATTCCAGATATCCATCTCCATTTGTCTGCACTCTGCAATCTGAGCTGTCAGAATAAAAATACGCAAGCGCATCCAGATAATAATTATAACTACCCGTTTCCGTGGTAATCTGAACCGACTCTCCCGGACCCAGGCTTGTGTGTGACGTCACGCCAACGGACGCGCTGGTTGTCAAAGTACCGTCCAGAGTGATATATTTGCCGGATAACAGATAAACATTCTGTTCAGTGGATGTATTTGTTATGGTGTTGCCGGCTATGACAGGTGATC
>JAJPYF010000089.1 GCA_021205085.1 Clostridiales bacterium
CATCCATTCATACGTTAAAAAATAATAATGTTATAACATAACGAGATAATTATGTCAATATAAATTGCGAAAGAGACCAGGTGTGAGACACAAAAAAACCTGCCGTTCCAAACGACAGGTTTTTACAAAACGAAATGATCTGTGAATCAGGCTTAAGCCTCCCGCAGATTCTTCTGCGCGGTGGAGAGCATCAGCTTGATCCGGTTTAACTGGTTTACCTCGCTGGCGCCGGGGTCGAAGTCGATGGCCACAATGTTGGACTTCGGATAATGGTGGCGCAGCTCCTTGATGACGCCCTTGCCGACAATGTGGTTCGGCAGGCATGCAAACGGCTGACAGCAGACGATATTGTTGACACCGGAATGGATGAGCTCGACCATCTCGCCGGTCAAAAACCAACCTTCACCGGTCTGGTTCCCGAGAGAGACGATATCCTTTGCATTCTCCGCTGTCTCATAGATGCTGGCCGGGGGAGAGAAGTGTTTACTCTTTGCCAGCGCCTTGGAGGCGGGCCTGCGCAGGAGCTCTACACCCCAGATGCCGAGTTTTGCTCTTCGCCAGCTCTTATTCTTGAAGCCGAGGTTATCTACCTTAAACTTCGTGTTGTAGAAGCAGTAGAGGAAGAAATCGATGAGATCCGGCACGACCGGCTCTGCACCCTCGGATTCCAGAAGCTCTGCAAGGTAGTTGTTTGCAAGCGGCATAAATTTGACCAGAATCTCTCCGACAATCCCGACCTTCGGCTTGACAATGTCGCGGCGCGGGATCGCGTCGAAGTCAGCGACCATCTCCCGGCAATACTTACAATATTTGCGATGGCTGATGGCCCGGTCCTTTGAGACATATTCCGTAATCTTTTCCACCCATTTCTGATGGAGGGCGTCTGTGGCGCCGGGCTCGGCCTCGTAGGGGCGGGTGGCGTAGATGCACTTCATCAGGATGTCGCCGAAGACAAGGCAGTATATGCCGCGCTGCGCGAGGGAGAAGTTGATCTTGAATCCCGGATTACTCTCCAGCGAACTTAAGTTCAGGGAAATCACCGGAATCTGCGGGTAGCCCGCCTTCTCCAGTGCGCGGCGGATAAAGCCCACATAGTTGGAAGCACGGCAGCCGCCGCCCGTCTGCGTCATGATGATGGCCAGATGATCGGCGTCGTATTTGCCGGATGTCACCGCGTCCATAATCATGCCGACCGAGATCAGCGACGGATAGCAGGCGTCATTGTTGACGTATTTCAACCCCGCGTTTACCGCGTTCCGGTTGTCGTTTCCGAGGACAACCAGATGGTAGCCGGACGCACGGAACGCCGGTTCCAGAAGGTCGAAATGGATGGGCGACATCTGAGGCGCAAGGATGGTATAGGTTTTGCGCATCTCTTCCGTGAAAATGACACGGTTGTGGTTCGCAGGAACGATCTTCCGCTCGACATGCTGTTTTTCGCGGGTGCGAATCGCGGCGATGAGTGAGCGGATCCGGATCCGCGCTGCGCCGAGGTTGTTTACCTCGTCGATCTTTAAGCAGGTGTAGATTTTGCCCGACTTGGTCAGAATATCACTGACCTGATCGGTGGTGATCGCATCCAGGCCGCAGCCGAAGGAATTCAGCTGAATCAGGTCCAGGCCGTCCCGCATCTTGACGAACTGCGCCGCCGCATAGAGGCGCGAGTGGTACATCCATTGATCGAGAACGATGAGCGGCCGCTCCACCTGTTTCAGGTGTGAGACGGAGTCCTCCGTCAGCACCGCAAATCCGTAGGATGTGATCAGCTCCGGAATACCGTGGTGAATCTCCGGGTCGATGTGGTAGGGGCGACCCGCCAGAACGATGCCGCGGCGGTGGTTTTCCTCCATCCACTGCAGAGTCTGTTCTCCCTTTTTCCGCATATCGTCGCGGGCTGAGGCCAGCTCTTCCCATGCCTTGTGGATGGCTTTTTTGCTCTCGGAAGCGGAAATGCCGAATTCATCCTTCAGGATCACGGTCAGCCGGTCCGTCAGAATCTTCTCGTCCGTAAACGCGAGGAAGGGATTGATCAGCCGCACCTTTCCGGAATTGATATCATCCACGTTATTTTTGATATTCTCCGCATAGGAGGTCACGATCGGGCAGTTGTAATTGTTTCCCGCCTCCTTAAACTCGTTGCGCTCATAGGGGATGCAGGGGTAGAAAATCGTCTGCACGCCCTCCTTGATCAGCCATGTAATGTGGCCGTGCGCCAGCTTGGCCGGATAGCACTCCGATTCACTGGGGATGGATTCGATGCCCAGCTCGTAGATCTTCCGGGTGGAGAGGGGAGACAGAACCACATGGAATTTGAGCTCCTTAAACAGGGTGGCCCAGAAAGGGTAGTCCTCATAAATGTTTAAGACGCGGGGAATGCCAAGTGTCCCCCGCATCGCCTCTGCCTCGGGCAGGGGCTCGTAGTCAAAATACCGCTCCAGCTTGTATTCAAACAGATTCGGAATGTTTTCTTTGTTTTTCTCTTTTCCGAGCGCCCGTTCACAGCGGTTTCCGGTGATATACTGACGGCCGCCGGAAAAACGGTTGATCGTGAGCAGGCAGTTGTTTGTGCATCTGCCGCACCGCGCCAGCTTTGTGGAAAACTCCAGCTTGTTGATCTCCTCAATGGAGAGCATGGTGGAGGGCTGTCCCTCGTAGCGCTCTCTGGCGATCAGCGCCGCGCCGAATGCGCCCATGATGCCGGCAATATCCGGACGGATGGCTTCCCGCTCGGAGATGGCCTCAAAGCTTTTCAAGACCGCGTCGTTGTAAAATGTGCCGCCCTGTACCACGATGTGTTTGCCAAGCTGATCCGGGTCGGAGAGCTTGATCACCTTAAACAAAGCGTTCTTTATGACAGAGTAAGCCAGACCTGCGGAAATGTCGGCGACGGTTGCGCCTTCCTTTTGCGCCTGCTTAACCTTTGAGTTCATGAACACGGTACACCGTGTGCCCAGATCAATGGGATGCTGCGCAAAGAGCGCCTCTTTCGCGAAATCCTCCACAGAGTAGTTCAGGGACTTTGCGAATGTCTCGATGAAAGAACCGCAGCCGGAGGAGCAGGCTTCGTTGAGCTGGACGCTGTCCACCGTGTTGTCCTTGATCCGGATACACTTCATATCCTGTCCGCCGATATCCAGAATGCAGTCTACCTCCGGGTCGAAAAACGCGGCGGCAGTGTAGTGGGCGATGGTTTCCACCTCGCCGTCATCCAGCATCAGAGCGGCCTTAACCAGCGCCTCCCCGTATCCCGTGGAACAGGAGGAGACGATGTGCGCGTCGTCGGGAAGGAGCTGATAGAGCTCTTTTAACGAGGCGATCGAAGTCGCCAGGGGGCTGCCGTTGTTGCTGCTGTAAAAAGAGTAGAGGAGACTGCCGTCCTCGCCGACCAGCGCCACCTTGGTCGTGGTGGAACCGGCATCAATGCCCAGATAGCAGTTGCCCTTGTAAGTGGAAATATCGCCCTTTTTGACGGAAGCCCGGCTGTGCCGGTCGGTAAACGCATCGTATTCCGCCTGATTGGCGAAAAGCGGATCCATACGCTCAACCTCAAACTCCATGTGGAGCTCCCCGGTGAGCTTTTGCATGAGATTCGTCAGAGTGATCTGATTCTCCGGCTTATAGTTCATCGCGGAGCCGATGGCCGCAAAGAGGTGGGAGTTCTCCGGAACAATGGTATGCTCATCGTCCAGCTTCAGCGTCCGGATAAACGCCGCCTTTAATTCCGACAAAAAGTGCAGCGGACCGCCGAGAAATGCCACATGTCCGCGGATCGGCTTGCCGCAGGCGAGACCGCTGATGGTCTGGTTGACAACAGCCTGGAAAATGGAAGCGGACAAGTCCTCCCTCGTCGCGCCCTCATTGATCAGCGGCTGGATGTCGGACTTCGCGAAAACGCCGCAGCGGGCCGCAATCGGGTAGATCGCCTTGTAATCCTTCGCATATTCGTTCAGGCCGGAGGCATCCGTCTGGATCAGGGAGGCCATCTGGTCAATGAAGGATCCGGTTCCGCCGGCGCAGATGCCGTTCATGCGCTGCTCCACGTTCCCGCCCTCAAAGTAGATGATCTTGGCGTCCTCACCGCCCAGCTCGATGGCGACATCTGTCTGCGGGGCATACTTCTGAAGCGCCGTGGACACGGAGATTACCTCCTGAACAAACGGCACCTCCAGATGCTTTGCCAGTGTCAGTCCGCCGGATCCGGTGATCATGGGACTCAGCGTGACATCGCCCAGCTTCTCATATGCCTTGGTCAGCAGATCCGAGAGCGTCTCCCGGATGTTGGCAAAGTGGCGCTCATAGTCTGAAAACAGGAGGGTATCCTCCTGATCTAAAATGGCTATTTTTACCGTGGTAGAACCGATATCGATTCCGAGTTTATGTAAAGAAGTGTTTTGCATGTTTCCTTTCACCTTCAGTAGAATATATGTTTTCTTTTTGAAAACACGCCTATTATACGACAGGAAAATTAAAATGACAAGGCATTTTATAGTTTCTTAACATGTGGAAACGGTTGACAAAGAAAAATGAGAGGGATTATAATGAAGAAACCTTGTTGACCGGTAAGTGATTTTGGAATAGGAGAATGCGATGCGGTTTTTAAACAAGCTGGAACGAAAATTCGGCAGATTTGCGATTCCGGGTCTGATGAAATATATCATTGCCTGTTATGTGATCGGGTATGTCATCATGTACACGATGCCGAACGTCCTGAGTTATCTGACGCTTGAGCCGTACATGATTTTTCATTACGGACAGGTGTGGCGGTTGATCTCGTGGGTGCTGATTCCCCCGTCACAGTCGAATATTATTTTCGTGATCATTATGCTTGTTCTGTATTACCAGCTCGGAACGGTGCTGGAGCAGACATGGGGGACATTCCGCTTCAATGTTTACATTTTCGGCGGAGTAATCTTTACGATTCTGGGTGCAATGGTGCTGTTTTTGATTTACGGTGTGAATACACCGATCTCCATCGGTTCCAGCTTCAGTACCTACTATATTAATATGACGATATTTCTCGCCTTTGCCGTCTGCTATCCGGATATGCGGGTGATGCTGTATTTCATCATTCCGGTTAAGATGAAGTGGATGGCGGCGGTCTACGGGGCGCTGATTGCCTACTCCTTTGTGGTCAGCTCGTGGTCGGGGCGCGTGGCGATCATTGCGTCCGTTCTGAATTTCCTGATCTTTTTCGTGACGACGCGCCATATGGCGTCCTCGCCGCGGGATTACAGACGGCGAAAGAATTTCAAAAAGCAGGTGCATCAGCCCCGGACCGGTACGAGCGGAGCGATCCACAAGTGCGCGATATGCGGGCGGACCGAGCTGGATGATCCGAACCTGCAGTTCCGGTATTGTTCAAAGTGCAGGGGGAACTTTGAATATTGTCAGGATCATCTGTTTACGCACAAGCATGTGGAGTGAGACGGCGGAGTGCGGTGTGCTTTCAGCAATGGTAACGATTCAAATGTAAGAAAGATGGGATAGAATTATGGAAAATGAGACAGTTACAAGAAACTTTATAGAGCAGATCATTGACAGGGATATTGCGGAGGGGCATTGTGAGACAGTATGTACCCGTTTCCCGCCGGAGCCGAACGGGTATCTTCACATCGGACATGCCAAGTCGATTTTGTTAAACTACGGGCTGGCGCAGGAGTACGGCGGGAAATTCAATATGCGCTTCGACGACACGAACCCCACAAAGGAAAAGGAAGAGTTTGTAGAGTCGATAAAGGCGGATATCGAGTGGCTCGGAGCGGACTGGGAGGATCGTCTCTACTTCGCCTCCGATTACTTCGGGAAAATGTATGAGGCGGCGGTAAAGCTGATCAAAAAGGGTAAGGCATATGTCTGTGACCTGACGCCCGAGGAGATCCGGGAGTACCGCGGCACGCTGACGGAGCCGGGGAAGAACAGCCCGTACCGTGATCGCAGTGTGGAGGAAAACCTTCAGCTCTTCGAAAATATGAAAAACGGTCTTTACGAGGACGGCGAGAAGGTTCTCAGGGCAAAGATCGACATGGCGTCGCCGAATATCAATATGCGCGATCCGATCATTTACCGTGTGGCACACATGAGCCATCACCGGACGGGCGACGCGTGGTGCATTTATCCGATGTACGATTTTGCGCACCCGCTGGAGGATGCCTTTGAGGGCGTCACACACTCCATCTGTACGCTGGAGTTTGAGGATCACCGTCCGCTGTATGACTGGGTGGTGAGAGAGGTGGGGTTTGAGCACCCGCCGAAGCAGATCGAGTTTGCAAAGCTGTACCTCACCAACGTGGTGACCGGCAAGCGCTACATCAAAAAGCTGGTGGAGGAAGGCATTGTAGACGGGTGGGACGACCCCCGGCTGGTGTCGATCGCGGCGCTTCGCAGACGCGGCTTTACCCCCTCTTCCATAAAGAAATTTGTGGAGCTCTGCGGTGTCTCCAAAAGCCAGAGCTCGGTGGACTATGCCATGCTGGAGTACTGCATCCGTGAGGATCTGAAGATGACGGCGCCCCGTGTCATGGCGGTCTTAGACCCGGTGAAGCTTGTGATTGACAATTATCCGGAGGGACAGACGGAGGAGCTGGAGATCGACAATAATATGGAAAATCCGGAGATGGGAAAGCGTCTCGTTCCCTTCAGCCGTGAGCTCTATATCGAGCGGGAGGACTTTATGGTGGAGCCGCCGAAAAAGTACCGGCGTCTCTATCCCGGCAACGAGGTTCGGCTGATGAACGCTTATTTTGTCACATGCACCGGCTATGAGACGGATGCGGACGGCCGTGTCGCGGTGGTTCACTGTACCTACGACCCGGAGAGCCGGGGCGGGAACAGCCCGGACGGTCGAAAGGTTCGCGGAACCATTCACTGGGCGGATGCGGCGACAGCCATCTGTGCGGAGGTTCGCCTCTATGAGAATATCATTGATGAGGAGAAGGGCGTTTACAACGCGGACGGCAGCCTGAACCTGAATCCGAATTCCCTGACGGTATTGAAAAACTGCTATGTGGAGCCGTCTCTCTCCGGCGCGGAAAAGTATGACCGTTTCCAGTTTGTGCGGAATGGATTTTTCTGTGTGGATGCAAGGGATTCCGCTGCGGACCATCTTGTATTTAACCGGATTGTGTCGCTGAAGAGCTCTTACAGGATTCCGGCACAGCAGTAAGAGAGTAACAACCGATATGAAAATAAAAATGCGCCGCAGAACGAAACCTCTGCAGCGCATTTTATTTATGTGATTTTTTAAAGTCAGGCTTTTGCTTCCTTTACCTCCAGCAGATCCCGGAAGAATGTATCCAGCTCCTCCTTGGTATCAAAGGTAGCCATATAGATTTTGTTTCCCATGGCGGCGGAGAGGGCATCCGGGAGACGCGTGGTCATCTTCAGATGGTCGCCGTATTTTTCCAGAATCTCCTCGTGGGAGAGGACATAATCCTTGTAGTCGCGGAGTCCGGCGAAGCCGCAGTAGTGGTAGCCGCCGATTTCTTTTTCCGTGTGGTCAAAAGCGACCATATCCGCCCAGATCTTGTAGACGTCGGTTTCGCGGGCAAAGTTGATCATCTCCGGGGTGAAGCCTCCGCAGGGGCGCATATTGACCTCCAGCGCCATGATGGTTCCCTTTTTGCCGATGCCTTCATGGTCTGCCAGAAGACGGAAAAACTCGAAATGGACAAAGCGGCTTCGGACGCCGAAGCTTTTTACGGTGTCACGGCCGGCTTTTTTTGTGTCATCGGCCAGATTTTTCTCGATATAGAAAATGGCATCATCGCCGTAGTTGACGCTGTCCATGATGGAGATGGGCGTGCAGTTCCCGGTCTCAAAGATCGGGGTGCCGCTGGAGTCGATGATCGCATCGTAGGAGTTGATCTCGGCGTTGATAAACTCCTCCATGATATAGGAGACATCCGGTTCTTTCTCAGCAAAGAATGCCTCCAGATCTGCGTCGTTCTCAAGCTTGTAGGTGTGGGAAGCACCCACGCCGTTGTCCGGTTTTACGATAACCGGATAGCGGACCTCCTTTATGAAGTCCTGACATTTCTTCACGGTGTCCACCAGATGATAGCGGGCGACCGGGATGCCGGCTTTCTCATAATATTTTTTCATCTTTGATTTGTATTTGATCCGGGGAAGATCTCTCATCTGAAAACCGGTATGTATGTTGAAATCCGTGCGCAGCCTTGCGTCCTGCTCCAGCCAGTATTCGTTGTTGGATTCGATGAAGTCGATCCGGCCGTATTTGAACGTAAAGAAAGCGACGGCGCGGTAGACCTTGTCATAATCCTCCAGACTGTCCACCTTGTAATACTCATTCAGGTTCTCCTTTAATTCCGGGAGAAGCTCATCGTAGGGCTGGTCGCCGATGCCGAGGACAGTCAGCCCGTTGTTTCTCAGCTCCCGGCAGAACTGCCAGTAGTTAGTCGGGAAGTTTGGGGAAATAAAAATTACGTTTTTCACTGTAGTAATCTCCTTGTTTTTATTATAGTATGTTGTTTTATCGGTTATATCGGGTATGACGCCGGCGCGGATTACCGGTTCCAAAGCAGCCAGGGCAGGAAATACTGCACCTGCTTATACCACCATGGCCAGTCGTGGTTGACGTCCCATCCCCAGATGTCGACCCAGACGGGGATCCCCTTTTCCTCCAGAATCTGTTTCAGACGGCGCGTCGTATCCGGCTGTTCCCATGCGCCCTGTCCGCAGCAGATGACAGCCCGCTGGTTCCGGTAGAGATCCATATACGGGTGGTCCGTCGGGAAGTTGCTCAGATAATCCACCGGCGAGTTGGCGTAAACCAGTTCGTCCATGTAATCGCCGAACCCGTACTGTGTGCTGTAGATGCCGCTGAGAGCCAGAAGTCCGTCAAAAAGATCCGGCCTGCGCAGGTAGAGGTTCGCCGCATGGGTGGCGCCGAGGCTGCACCCGAAGACGAGGACGCCGGAAGGGCGGTTCCCGCCGTTTCGTTCGGCAGTCCTGTCCATCATGAACGGAACCATCTCATCGGTGATATAGCGGATCCAGTCCTCGTGGCGGCGGATCCGGTCATACGGGTGGGCATTTGACGAGTAGGTCTCCGTGTCGATGGTGTCGATGGAAAAAACCATGACCTGGCCGGACTCGATGTAATCTGCCCAGTAATCCGTCATTTTAAAATTTTCAAAATCAAAAAAACGGCCGTCCTGACAGGGAATAAAAAGAACCGGGCGTCCGGCATGGCCGTATACCTTGCACTCCATATCCCGCCCGAGGGCGGGGCTGTAATCCTTAAAATACTGCACTTCCATAATTGATCATCTCCTGTGTCTTAAGTTTTGCGTTTCCTTAATAATAGCACAGAGAAGAGTCTTGGGCAAATTATTCTGAAAGAAACTTTCCGCGGCGGGAGCGGTGACCCTTGACAAAGAAAATAGATGTTGCTAGAATGGTTAAAGTTTGAAAAACAGTACATTTATGGAGGCGTTTCCGTGGAGAGAAGACAGGTACTTTCTTTGCTGGTTGAAAACACGCCGGGCGTGGTCAGCCATATTTCCGGGCTGTTCAGCCGCCGGGGGTTTAATATTGACAGTTTTTCGGCCGGAGTGACGGCGGATCCCCGGTTTACGAGGGTAACTGTCGTGGCGCGCGGTGACGAGCTTGTGCTGGAGCAGATTCAGAAGCAGCTCGCAAAGCTTGAGGATGTCATCGATATCAAGAAGCTCAGGGAGGGCGATTCGGTCTGCCGTGAGCTGATTCTCGTGAAGCTTCGCGCCAGGGACATCGACCGTCAGGAGATTCTGGCCGTGGCGAATATTTTCCGTGCCAAAATCGTGGATGTCAGCAGTGATTCCATGGTGATCGAGCTGACCGGTGAACAGCGCAAACTGGACGCGTTTATTGATCTGGTGAAGGGTTATGACATTCTTGAACTGGCGAGGACCGGTGAGACTGGTCTCAGCCGCGGTGATAAGGATGTTCGGATGCTGTGACGCCGTATTTCTGTGCAGTCATGTACAGGCAGAGGGCAGTCCGCAGGATCACATAAATACACATCTTACAAATAAACATATGGAGGATATGTCATGTCAGAAGCAAAAATTTACTATCAGGAAGATTGCAACCTTGCCGCTCTCGAGGGCAAGACAATCGCGGTCATCGGCTACGGCAGCCAGGGACACGCACATGCGCTGAACGCAAAGGAGTCCGGATGCAACGTCATCATCGGTCTCTATGAGGGCAGCAAGTCATGGGCCAAGGCAGAGGCACAGGGTCTTAAGGTTTACACGACAGCCGAGGCTGCGAAGATGGCGGATATCATCATGATCCTGATCAATGATGAGAAGCAGGCCGATATGTACAAAAAGGACATCGAGCCGAATCTGGAGCCCGGCAATATGCTGATGTTTGCACACGGCTTTAATATTCATTACGGCTGCATCGTGCCTCCGGCGGATGTGGATGTCACCATGATCGCTCCCAAGGGACCGGGTCACACCGTCCGCAGCGAGTATCAGGCAGGCAAGGGTGTGCCGTGTCTGGTCGCAGTGGAGCAGGATGCCACGGGAAAAGCGCTTGAGATCGCACTGGCCTATGCGCTGGCAATCGGCGGCGCCCGTGCGGGTGTTCTTGAGACAACCTTCCGCACCGAGACCGAGACCGATCTTTTCGGCGAGCAGGCGGTTCTCTGCGGCGGCGTCTGCGCTCTGATGCAGGCGGGCTTTGAGACGCTCTGCGAGGCGGGCTATGATCCGAGAAACGCATACTTTGAGTGCATCCACGAGATGAAGCTGATCGTTGACCTGATCTACCAGTCCGGTTTTGCCGGCATGAGATATTCCATCTCGAACACGGCTGAGTACGGCGATTATGTGACCGGTCCGAAGATCATCACCGACGATACCAAGAAGGCGATGAAAAAGATTCTGTCCGACATTCAGGACGGCACATTTGCGAGCGAGTTCCTGCAGGATATGTCTCCTTCCGGACGGCAGGTACACTTCAAGGCGATGCGCAAGCGCGCAGCGGAGCATCCGGCTGAGATCGTGGGCGCGGAGGTCCGCAAGCTGTACAGCTGGAACGGCGAGGACAAGCTGATTAACAACTAGTTACTATTCACGGCAAAGTGTATGAGTGGTAAAGGACCGTGAATAGTATAATAAAGAAAGAGAATGGTATGGCAAAGATGCCATACCATTTTTCTTAAAAATCCTACACAGAGGGGAATATAACCATGGGAAAGATATTTCGATTTCATACAGATGTAGATACGGACCAGATCATCGCGTCCCAGTATCTGCTCTATCCGACGGTCGATGAGATGAAGGAGCATACTTTTGAATCACTGAGCCGGAGCTTTGCATCGGAGGTACAGCCGGGCGATTTTGTCGTGGCAAATGAGAATTTCGGCTGCGGGTCTTCCCGGGAGCAGGCGCCGGCCGTTTTGAAAGCGCTGGGGATCAAGGCTGTGATCGCCAAATCCTTTGCCCGGATTTTTTACCGCAACGCCATCAATATCGGCCTTCCGGTCATCGTGAGCAAGGAGCTCTACGATGCGGTTGAGGACGGGGATGAGATGGAGCTGTCCCTGACGGACGGGGTGGCCTCGGTGGGCGGCCGGGAGTTTGTCTGTACAAAGCTTCCGCCGTATATGCAGGGGATTCTTGATCAGGGCGGATTGATCGCCTCGCTCAACAAAGAATAACGGATATCAGACCGGTGCAAAACGGAGGACAGAAAATATGGGAATGACAATGGCGGAAAAAATTATCGCTGCGGCGGCCGGTGTCGATGAGGTCAGAGCGGGCGATATTCACACGGTGGAAGTGGATCAGCTGATGAGCAACGACGGAACCACGCATCTCACCATCGATATGTATCACAATAAATTAAAGCATCCCCGCATAGCGGATCCGAAAAAGCTGGTATGGATCGTGGATCACAATGTCCCTGCGGACAGCCCGAAGACCGCAGCATCACACAAAAAAATGCGGGACTTTGCGAAAGAGCACGGGATTACCTATTATGAGGGAAAAGGAGTCTGCCATCAGATTATGATGGAAAATCATGTGCGCCCCGGAGAACTGATTTTCGGTGCGGACAGCCATACCTGTGCCTACGGCGCGCTCGGTGCTTTCGGAACCGGTGTGGGGTGCACGGATTATCTGTATGCCATGGTGACCGGTACGTCATGGGTGCTTGTCCCGGAGACCATCCGTTTTTACCTCACGGGCAGTCTCCCGAAGGGCGTCTATGCCCGCGACCTGATTCTGACGATCATCGGAAGAATCGGCGCGAACGGCGCCAACTATAAGGCCATGGAGTTTGTCGGAGACGGAATGAAAAGTCTGACGATGAGCGACCGCATTGCCATCTGCAACCTCTGCGTGGAGGCGGGCGCTAAAACTGCGCTGATGGAAGCGGACGAGATTGCCATGGATTATCTGAAAGAGCGGGGAAGAGAACCCAAACATATCTTTCAGAGTGATGCGGACGCGGTTTTTGCGGAGGAGTACGAGATTGACCTGAATCAGATCACTCCGGTGGTGGCGAAGCCGCATTTTGTAGACAATCTGGTCAACGCGAAAAAGTGCGCAGGTACCAGAATCGACGAGGCATTCTTAGGCTCCTGCAACAACGGGCGGATCGAGGATCTCCGGGTCGGTGCAGAGATTATCCGGGGACGGAAGGTGCATCCCATGGTTCGCTTCCTTGTGGTTCCGGCCAGCCAGGAGGTCTACGCGCAGGCACTGAAGGAGGGTCTGATTCAGACCTTTATGGAGGCGGGAGCGATCGTGATGAACGCGAACTGCAGCGTCTGCTGGGGAAGCTGCCAGGGCGTGATCGGCGAGGGCGAGACCCTGATCAGCACCGGCACGAGGAATTTCAAAGGCCGCGCGGGTCATGCGGACTCTTTTGTGTATCTGGCCTCGGCGGCAACCGTGACGGCCTCGGCAATCAAAGGTGAGATCGCTACAGCGGATATGCTGGATTGAATTGGGAAGGAGAATGTACCATGGATAAATTTACAGGAAGGGTCTGGGTTCTCGGCGACGACATTGATACCGATATCATCATGCCGACAGAGTACCTTGCCCTGCAGACGGTGGAGGATATGAAGCCGTATGCGTTTTCCCCGCTCCGCCCGGAGCTGGCGTCGCAGATGCAGCCCGGCGATATCATTGTGGCAGGGAAAAATTTCGGCTGCGGGTCTTCCCGGGAGCAGGCGCCGGAGGTGATCAAGGCGCTGGGCATCCGCTGCGTCATCGCGAAGTCCTATGCGCGGATTTTCTTCCGCAACTCGATCAACAACGGTCTGCTTCTGATCGAGAATTCAGACCTGCAGGCGGAGGTGGCAGAAGGCGATGAGATCACCGTGACGGTGGGAGAGCAGATCACCCTCGGAGAAAAGGTTTTCCCGATTGCATCCCTTCCGGACAATCTGCTGGAGATTATTCAGGCAGGCGGATTGGTCCGTGCGATGCGCAAACGGAACGGACTTGCGTGATTACAGATTACAGTGGGAGGAAGATGCGATATGGGTTCAACCATGATAGAAAAAATAATCGGGCGGAACGTAAAGCGGGATGTGCGCCCGGGTGACATCGTGACGGTCAATGTGGACCGGGTCATGATTCACGATATTTTTATCCCGTTTGTGGCGGATAAGTTTGAGGAGATGGGATTTCAGAAGCTCTGGGAACCGGACAGGGTCGTCCTGATCTACGACCATCTCGTCCCGGCCAGCCAGGTGGATGACACACGGCATTTTCGTGTCGGAAATGAATTTGCCGGGAAGCACGGCATGACACATATCCACCGCTCTGACGGGATCTGTCATCAGTTGATGACGGAGGCGGGGTATGTAAAGCCAGGCGATATCGTGTTCGGGACAGACAGCCACACGACGACATACGGCTGCGTGGGGGCGTTTTCCTCCGGAATCGGTTACACGGAGATGGCCGGTATTCTGGGAACCGGACAGCTCTGGGTGCGCGTTCCGGAGACGATCAAGGTGACGGTAACAGGCACGCTGCCGGACAATGTCACCTCAAAGGATGTCATCCTGACGCTGATCGGTGATCTGGGAGCGGACGGCGCGACCTACAAGGCGCTGGAGTTTCACGGCGATACCATCGAAAATATGTCCGTTGCAAGCCGCATGACGATGTCGAATATGGCAGTGGAAGCGGGGGCAAAATGTGCGCTGTTCGAGGCGGATGAAAAGACGGCGGAATACTGCGAGATGACGCTGGGCGAGGCGGAGAAAAGCCTTGCGGCGGATGCGGATGCTTCCTATGTGAGAGAAATTACCTACCGTGCGGAGGAGATGGTTCCGGTTCTTGCGTGCCCCTCGCAGGTGGACAAGATCCGTCCGGTGTCGGAGCTGGAGGGAACTCCGGTGGATCAGGTCTTTATCGGCTCCTGTACCAACGGACGGCTGGAGGATCTGATGGCGGCGGCCGCGATCCTGAAGGGGAAAAAGGTGGCGCCCTTTGTCAAACTGATCGTCACCCCGGCAAGCCGGAAAATTTTTAACGAGGCGATTGAAAACGGAACAATGCAAACTCTCGTGGAGGCCGGAGCCATCGTCACCCATCCCGGGTGCGGACTCTGCTGCGGCCGGACAGGCGGCATTCTGACGGACGGCGAACGGGTGGTTGCCACCAACAACCGCAATTTTCTCGGACGCATGGGGACGTCGAAGGTGGAGATTTACCTTGCATCACCGAAGACCGCGGCTGCCACGGCCATTGCGGGCAGGATTACGATTTAATATATAATGACATATTTTAGGAGGATATTATGGAAGTTTTATATACAAACACCCGCGACGCATCGGAGACTGTCACCGCATCCCGGGCAATCGTCAACGGCCTTGCGAGGGACGGCGGACTTTATGGGCCCACTGTGGCTCCCCAATTGGACATTCCGCTGGAGGATCTGGCAAAGATGACCTATCAGGAGACTGCCTACGCGGTGATGAGC
>JAJPYF010000093.1 GCA_021205085.1 Clostridiales bacterium
CTTGGCCTCCAGAGCCACAATCTGGCGCGCTAACCAGCTGCGCTATACCCACCATATGAGTAAAACAACTCTCTAAAAGTGATTTAAAAAAGCTGATTGCTCCGCGCGGTGCGCTCCCGCAATCACCACCAAAATTCGCATTCCGAGCAACAGCTCTCCATGCTCATTTCGGTTTGATCGTCTAATATCCAGTCGCTTTGCCATGCAAGCATGGCACGCGCCTGTCTATTGACGATGCTTTTTTTAATATGCCCGAAGGGATTCGAACCCCCGACCCACGGCTTAGAAGGCCGTTGCTCTATCCAGCTGAGCTACGGACACACAACTCCAAAAAACAAAAGGAGAGAGCGGGTGATGGGAATCGAACCCACGTGTCCAGCTTGGAAGGCTGGTGTTCTACCATTGAACTACACCCGCATAGATTGAGTCGGGGTGACAGGATTCGAACCTGCGGCCTCCTGGTCCCAAACCAGGCGCTCTAGCCAAACTGAGCCACACCCCGCTTCGCTCCGCCGCTCACCCGCAACGCAGAATCTATTATATGGCATGAATCTGGTCATGTCAACAGATTTTTTTTAATTTTTCCCGCATAAGCCGAAGCGCATTTCCTCTGTGGCTCCGCGCGTTCTTCTCCTCCGGAGAAAGCTGTGCCGTGGAGCAATTCAAATCCTCTACATAGAAAATCGGATCATAGCCGAAGCCGTTTTCACCGGCCGGTGTTTCCCCGATGTATCCCTCAATCGTGCCGCGGACGACCATTGGCTCCTGCCCCGGCACGACAGCCGCGACAGCGCATACAAAACGCGCCGTCCGCTGTTCCCTCGGCACACCGCGCAGACGGTCCAGAAGCATCTGATTCTTGATGTCGTAGGAGGTATCCTCTCCCGCATAACGGGAAGAGTAAATGCCCGGCTCCTTATTCAGATAATCAATCTCCAACCCGGAATCGTCCGCCAGAACGATATCGTCGCAGCAGGCAGCCACTGCTTTTGCCTTGATCAGGGCATTTTCCTCAAATGTGGCGCCGTCCTCAACGATATTGACCGCGATCCCCGCTTCCCTCATTGACTGAATCTCCCAGCCCAGATCACCCAGAATCTGCCGGATTTCTGTCATTTTATGTTCATTTCCCGTGGCAAAGATTATTTTTCTTTTCATTCCTCTGTATCCCTCTTCCCTGTGCCGATTTCATTTGTTTCTCGCGCCGGTCAAGAAACCGCTTCCGTGCGCTGCTCCCCGCCCGTATGTCTCCGGGGCGGCTTCGGCCCGATATACTGGTAGAGCGTCGTCCGCAGCATGCCGTTATAGATTTTTCTCTTCTTATCCGCCTTCCGGCCGATACACCGCTCCGTATCCTCATAGGCGGAAAGCAGGTACTCAGACCAGCTATCCAGCCGCCCGAAGGCCTGACCGATCTCCCGGTACAGCTCCGGAAGTGTGTCCTTCTCCTCCAGCCGCTCTCCGTAGGGAGGATTGGTGACGACAAACCCGTATTTCTTCGGATGGTTCAGCTCCGACACCGGTCTCTGCTGAAAATGAATCAGCCCGTCCACTCCGGCACGGCGCGCATTATCCCGCGCAGCACGGATGATCTCCCCATCAATATCATAACCCTGAATCTGCGTCCGGATCTCCAGATTGACCCGGTCATTGGCCTCCTCAAAGGCATCCCGCCACAGCACAGGGTCAATCAGACGATCCCATGTCTCCGCGAGGAAATGCCGCTGCATGCCCGGCGCCATATCCGCCGCGATCATCGCCGCCTCGATGGGAATCGTCCCGCTTCCGCAAAAAGGATCGACCAGAATACGGTCCTTTTTCCATGGCGTCAGCAGAATAATCGCCGCAGCCAACGTCTCCGTGAGGGGTGCTTTGCTGCTCAGGATGCGGTATCCGCGCTTGTGCAGCGACTCCCCGGAGGTATCCAGACCGATCGTCACCTCATCCTTATTCAGAAATACCCGCAGCGGGAAAGACGCGCCGCTCTCCTCAAACCAACTGATTCCGTAACAATCCTTCATCCGCTCCACAATTGCCTTTTTCACGATGGACTGGATATCGGAGGGACTGAAAAGACGGCTCTTGACAGAGGAAGCCTTTGCGACCCAGAACCGCGCATCCACCGGAAGATACCGCTCCCACGGGATGGCGCGGACCGCCTCAAAAAGCTCGTCGAATGTCTCCGCATGAAAATCGCCGACCTTCCACAGCACCCGCTCCGTCGTCCGGAGATTGATGTTGGCGCGGCAGACAGTCTCCGCATCCCCGGCAAAGGTCACCCGGCCATCCTCCACCTTCACGATATCATAGCCAAGGTCATATATTTCCCGTTTTAAAACTGCCTCCATCCCAAAGTGACAGGGCGAGATAAACTCAAATGTCTCCATCCTCTTCCACCTCCGCCGGTTAATGTTCCCGAACTGCGGGAAAGTCCCGGCATTGTACTTTCAGCGCATCTGAGCGCCGATTCTTACCTGCATAAGTTTAGACGCCCCCGCTTTTCCTGTCAACCCAATCTTTTCATCTCCATGGAAAATTTTCCGCCCGATACCGCTGCCTCAGGTAGGCGTCGATACCTCCCGCAAGAGAACAAATGCGGTACCCCTGACGGAGATACCGCCTTCCCTCCTGAATACTCAGGACACCGTGATCGCAGTAAAAAATATGCAGCCTGCGTTTATCTGTTCTGCGCATGAACTGCGCCAGATTTTCTGTCGGAACGCTGATCGCTCCGGGAATGTGAAATTCCCGGTATTCCTCCTCATCTCTTAAATCAATCAAAATCGCATCCTTCTCCCGTACATACCTGCTCACATCCTTTGCACAAATCATACACAATTCCATAAAGCCTCCCGGAAATATCAAAACAGGCTGCCTGCGCAGCCTGTTTCGGTTTGCCTTACTATCATAGTATGCTTCTTATTCCGTTTTGCCAGCACAAGAGTGCTCAGCCGCAGTTCTTTCCGCAGTTGGACGCGTTGGAAGCGTTCGACGCATTGGATGCATTCGAAGCGTTGGATGCGTTCGACGCATTTTTCCCACAGTCAGACGCGCGGTTCTGAGACTTATTCTGCGCTTTATTCTGGGACTTGTTCTGTGCCTTGTTGGAACCTGCCTCGTTCGTGTAATCATTGTCAGCCGAATAATTTCTTGCCATGATTCATTACCTCCTGTCTGTAATTTACACAG
>JAJPYF010000063.1 GCA_021205085.1 Clostridiales bacterium
GACCGCGACCCGCCGCGCGCTGCAGATCGCGCAGGAGAGCGGGTGCCTGATTTCCTTTGACCCGAATCTGCGGGAGCCGCTGTGGGATTCCATGGAGGATGCACGGCGTGAGATTGAGAACGGACTTTCCGTCTGCGATATTCTGAAGATTTCCGATAATGAGATGGAGTTTCTCACCGGGACGACAGATTATGACAGGGGCGTTGCGATGCTTCGCGAGAGATTCCCGATGCCGCTAGTCTTTGTGACGCTCGGAAAAGAGGGGAGCAGAGCGTATTATCACGATTTGCGGGTAAGTGCAGCACCGTTCCTTTCCGACAATACGATTGAGACCACCGGGGCGGGGGATACGTTTGCGGCCTGTGCGCTGAACTATATCCTTGACCATGGGATGGAAAATCTGACCGCGGAGAATCTGAAGGAGCTTCTGACATTTGCCAATGCGGGGGCGTCTGTGATCACCACCCGGAAGGGAGCGCTGAAGGTTATGCCGGAGCGGGAGGAGATTGAGGCAGTCATGCAATAATGCATGTTTTACATGAACGATACAATCCCGTGATTGGAGATTTTACATAAGATTCTTACAATATTTTCATAAGAAGCCGACAGACTATGTCAACAGGAGGCAATGTTATGGAAGTATTGTGGAATCATCTGACGAGAGGAAAAGGGCAGGAGTTCAGACCGTATTTTAAATTTCTGCTGATTCATACATTAATGTGGCTGCTGCCGCTCGGCATTGGCGCGGCAGTGATTTGCCGGTGCCTGATGATGCCGACGACGGAAGTAATACGGTACACGGCATTGATCGCCGGTTACCCGGCACTGATCGCCGGATTTTTCGGCGGTGTACTTTACCTGATGCGAAATCAGTGAAAAGAGAGCATGGCGTTTTTGAGAGAGTAGAAAGAAGAGCCTATGCAAAACAAACGAGAGGTGGGTGCAGCCTGTGAAGCGCGGGTAGCGGATCGGATGCAGCGGCAGGGTTACCAGATCCTGGCGCGGAATTTCCGCTGCCGTCTGGGCGAGATTGACATTATTGCAAAAAAGGATGGATGCATCGTTTTTGTGGAGGTAAAATACAGGGGCGATATGAGCCATGGCGCGCCGCAGGAAGCGGTGGATTATCGGAAGCAGCAGAGGATTTCCAATGCCGCTTCTTATTATTTATATACGAGACACTGTGCGCCGGAAACGCCGTGCCGCTTTGACGTGGCGGCGGTCTCGCGGGACGGAATTTATATGATCGAGAATGCGTTTCCGTATTGCGGGAATTTCGGAGGGTGAGAAAAATCAGATTTGCGGCTTTCCGAACTTTTCCTTGAAAAAGCTTCGCCTTTGTGTATAATCAAATAAGCGGCTTTCCGGCTGCAATAATGTTGAAAAACCGAGGTTTATTATGATAAGCGCAAATAATGTGACATTAAGAATCGGAAAAAAGGCACTCTTTGAGGATGTGAACATCAAATTCACCGAGGGCAACTGCTACGGACTCATCGGCGCCAACGGTGCGGGCAAGTCCACGTTTTTGAAAATCTTAAACGGGCAGCTGGAGCCGACCAGCGGGAGTGTGACCATCACCCCCGGCCAGCGGCTATCCTTTCTGCAGCAGGATCATTTCAAATACGACGCCTATCCGGTTCTGGACACCGTGATCATGGGCAACCAGCGTCTGTATGACATCATGAAGGAAAAAGACGCGATTTACATGAAGGAGGACTTCACAGACGAGGACGGCATCAAGGCCAGCGAGCTGGAAGCGGAGTTCGCGGACATGGACGGTTGGAACGCGGAATCGGACGCCGCCACACTTCTGAACGGTCTCGGCGTGGATACGGATCTGCACTATACCATGATGAGCGATCTCCCCAGCGCGCTGAAGGTGAAGGTGCTTCTGGCGCAGGCGCTTTTTGGCAGCCCGGACATCCTTCTCCTTGACGAGCCGACCAACAACCTCGATCTGGACGCGATCGCGTGGCTGGAGGAGTTCCTGATCAATTTTGAGAACACGGTCATCGTGGTGTCCCACGACCGTTACTTTTTGAATAAGGTCTGTACGCACACGGCGGACATCGACTACGCCAAGATTCAGCTCTACGCCGGAAACTATGATTTCTGGTATGAGTCCAGTCAGCTGATGATCCGGCAGATGAAGGAGGCCAATAAGAAGAAAGAGGAAAAGATCAAGGAGCTGCAGGAGTTTATCTCCCGTTTCTCCGCGAATGCCTCCAAGTCCAAGCAGGCGACCTCCCGGAAGAAGGCTCTGGAAAAAATTCAGCTGGATGAGATCAAACCCTCCAGCCGGAAATACCCCTACATCGACTTCCGGCCCGGCCGGGAGATCGGAAACGAGGTACTCACGGTAGACGGCATCAGCAAGACCATCGACGGTGTAAAGGTGCTGGACAATGTGTCGTTTATCGTCGGCCGCGAGGACAAGATCGCCTTTGTCGGCAGCAACGAGCTGGCAAAAACCACGCTGTTTAAGATTATTATGGGAGAGACGGAACCGGATGAAGACTCCTTCAAATGGGGCGTCACCACCAGCCAATCCTACTTCCCGAAGGATAACACGCAGATTTTCGATACTGATCTCACCATCGCAGACTGGCTGACGCAGTTCTCCGAGATCAAGGACGCCACCTATGTACGCGGATTCCTGGGGCGGATGCTTTTCCCCGGCGAGGACGGCGTGAAAAAGATGCGGGTGCTCTCCGGTGGTGAGAAGGTCCGTGTGCTGTTCTCCCGCATGATGATCGAGGCGTCCAACGTGCTGATTCTGGATGAGCCGACCGACCATCTGGATATGGAATCGATCACCGCGCTGAACAACGGCCTGATCAAATTCCCCGGCGTCCTGCTCTTTGCCTCGCGTGACCATCAGATTGTGCAGACCACGGCAAACCGCATCATTGAGTTTATGCCGAACGGTTCCATGATCGATAAAATCACCACCTATGATGAGTACCTGGAGAGTGATGAGATGGCGAGAAAGCGTCAGGTCTATACCATGGCGAAGACGGACGCGGAAGATAACTAGTGATTACAGATATTGTGAAATGATATAGATAAAAAACGGGGCATCCTTCACTGTGAGGGATGCCCCGAAAAATTTGTAAAATTATAAATTCTCCTGAATTATTCATGACAGCTTAATATCATTCGGATTGGACATATAACAGCTTC
>JAJPYF010000083.1 GCA_021205085.1 Clostridiales bacterium
AGGGGGAGGAGGACCGGGCGGAGGGCCTGCTGGAGCGTCTGTTTACCTATTATAGGGAGCACCCGGAGGAGATTTCCCGGACAAACTACCATATGCTGGAGATGGGCGAGCCGAAGGATCGGATTATCTGTGACTACATCGCCGGTATGACAGACCAGTACGCGATCGCGAAGTACAATGAGATTTTTCTGCCCAAACAGTGGCAGGTTTATTAAAACGGCACAGGAGGGAGGGGAGCCGCCATGGCATTTTATTCGGACGAGATCATTGAGGAGGTCCGTTCACGCAATGATATTGTGGATGTGATTTCCGGATATGTGCGGCTGCAGAAAAAGGGCAGCACGTATTTCGGGCTCTGTCCGTTTCACAATGAAAAGACGCCGTCCTTCTCCGTGTCGCAGAACAAACAGATGTATTACTGCTTCGGCTGCGGCGCCGGGGGGAATGTCCTGACCTTTGTCATGCAGTATGAGAATTTCACGTTTCAGGAGGCGATGCAGAGTCTGGCGGACCGGGCGGGCATCACGCTGCCGAAGCGGGAGATGACCGAGGCGCAGCGGCGCGAGGCGGACCGGCGCACAAAGATTCTGGAGATCAACAAGGTCGCGGCGGAGTATTTTTACCGCCTTCTTCGGAGTCCGCAGGGCAGGCATGCGTTGGAGTATTTTGAAAAACGCGAGCTGACGGCCGGGACGATGCAGCATTTCGGCCTCGGCTACGCCAACAAATACAGCAATGACCTGTACCAGTATCTGAAGAAAAAGGGATACTCCGATGAACTCTTAAAATACAGCGGCCTGGTCACGATCGATGAGGCCAGAGGCGGGTATGACAAGTTCTGGAACCGGGCCATGTTCCCCATCATGGACGCAAACCACCGGGTTATCGGCTTCGGCGGGAGAGTGATGGGCGACGGGGAGCCGAAGTACCTGAACTCTCCGGAGACCGTCGTCTTTGATAAGAGCCGCAACCTCTACGGGCTGAACTTTGCCAGAGCGTCACGGCGGCAGGGGATTCTGCTCTGCGAAGGATATATGGATGTCATCGCACTCCATCAGGCGGGGTTTGACAATGCGGTCGCGGCGCTGGGGACGGCCTTTACGCCCGGACATGCCGCTCTGCTGAAACGCTACACAAAGGAGGTTTACCTGACCTTTGACAGTGACGGCGCGGGGATCCGGGCGGCGCTGCGCGCGATCCCGATTCTGAAAGAGGCGGGGCTGTCTGCGAAGGTGATCGATATGCAGCCCTATAAGGATCCGGACGAGTTTATCAAGGCGCTCGGCGCCGAGGCATATCAGGAGCGGATTGACGCCGCGGAGAACAGTTTTCTCTTCGAAATCCGCATGCTGGAGCGCGACTATGACCTCTCGGATCCGGAGAGCAAGACGGCGTTTTTCCGAAAGGTCGCCGAGCGCCTGCTGGAGTTTCGGGAGCCGTTGGAGCGGGAGAACTACATTGAGGCGGTGACGAGGCGGTACGGGATCGGCTTCGACCAGCTTCGGTCCATGGTCAACCGCGCGGGCGCCCGGGGCGGCATCGCGGCGGAGCGGAAACCGTTGAAGTCCGGCGTCCATGAAAATAAAAAGAAAGAGGACGGGATGAAAAAGTCCCAGCGCCTGCTGCTGACGTGGCTGGTTGAGGACCCCGCGCTGTTTGAGCGGATCGGGCAGTATATCGGCCCGGAGGATTTCACGGAGGAGCTTTATCGGCAGACTGCGCAGATCGTGTTTGACCAGCATGCCCGCGGAGAGATCAATCCGGCGCAGATCATCAGCCTTTTCCCCGACGAGGAGCAGCAGCGGGAGATCGCACAGATTTTTCACGCGAGAATCGGACCGGTGGAGGAGGCTGCGGAGCGGGGGAAGGCATTGAATGAGACGGTGCGCCGGGTGAAGCAAAACAGCATCGAACACCGGTCCAAATGTCTGGACCCCACGGATGTGGCCGGTCTGCAGAAAATCATTGAGGACAGGAAAAGCCTGGCAAAATTGCATATTTCTATAGATTGAGGAAACAATGATACTATTCTGATTTCAAATACTTTGGAAGGACGGAGAAAATGGCGGAAAAAAACGATCAGAAGACGAAGGAAAACACAGAGAACACGATGGAAGCGCTCCAGAAAAAGCTGCCGGAGCTGCTCGAGATGGCGAAGAAAAAGAAAAACATGCTGGAGTATCAGGAGGTCAGCGACTTTTTCAAGGATTTTAACCTGAACTCGGAGCAGATCGACCGGATTCTGGACTATCTTGAGGCAAACCATGTGGATGTCCTGCGCATTGCGGAGGATGACGACGAGATTCTCATTGATGATGAGGACAATGAGGCGGATGTCGATGTGGAGAAGATCGACCTGACGGTGCCGGATGGCGTCAGTCTGGAGGATCCGGTCCGCATGTACTTAAAGGAGATCGGCAAGGTGCCTCTTCTGACCGCGGAGGAGGAGATTACTCTGGCGAAGGCGATGGAGGATGGGGCGGTTGCCTCCGAGAAAATCGAGATACTGAAGTCGCGTCTGGAGGAGACAGAGGACGAGGCGGAGCGCGCGGAGATCGAGGAGGAGATCCGCACACAGACCGTGATTGCCGATGAGGGCGCCGATGCCAAAAAGAGCCTCGCGGAGGCCAACCTGCGTCTTGTGGTCAGCATTGCAAAGCGCTATGTGGGGCACGGCATGCTTTTCCTTGATCTGATTCAGGAGGGGAATCTCGGCCTGATCAAGGCAGTGGAGAAGTTCGATTACCGGAAAGGATATAAATTCAGCACTTACGCCACATGGTGGATTCGTCAGGCGATCACGCGCGCTATCGCGGATCAGGCCCGGACCATCCGGATCCCGGTTCACATGGTGGAGACGATCAACAAGCTGATCCGCGTTTCTAGACAGCTCCTGCAGGAGCTGGGGCGCGAACCGACGCCGGAGGAGATCGCGGAGGAGATGAATATGCCGGTGGAGCGGGTGCGCGAGATCCTGAAGATTTCTCAGGAGCCGGTCTCTCTGGAGACACCGATCGGCGAGGAGGAGGACAGCCATCTTGGCGATTTTCTTCCGGATGAAAATGTGCCGATCCCTGCGGATGCGGCGGCTTTTACGCTTTTGAAGGAGCAGCTGGTGGAGGTGCTCGGCACGCTGACGGAGCGCGAGCAGAAGGTGCTGCGCCTGCGCTTCGGCCTGGATGACGGCCGTGCGCGCACGCTGGAGGAGGTCGGAAAAGAGTTTAACGTTACCCGTGAGCGCATCCGCCAGATCGAGGCGAAAGCGCTGCGGAAGCTGCGCCATCCTTCGCGCAGCAGGAAGCTCAGGGATTATCTGGACTAAAGGAAAAGCCGGGGTAGAACATAAGTTTTCGAGCTAGGTGCCGGAGAGCGGTCTCTGGGTACATAGTAAAAGAGGTGACAAGGTATGATGTATCCATTTATGACATTGAATCACGGGACGGAAATCGTTCATTCTGACATGCAATCCGATGGCAGGGTGAAAGTATACATTGAAAAGCCGGATGAGAAGTGTTGCTTTCGACATGCGACATGTTGGCTTCCTGAATATGAATGGGAAGACATTTATGAATTTGCAGAGAAAGAAATTGATCGCTATCAGGAAATTATCCGTTCTACTGCTCATTTGATTATGGAGTTTTCTCAGGAAGGGGGATTCGAGAATGCCTCAGGTTTTTAAAGTGGGCGGATATTGGATCTATTTCTGGACAAATGAAAATAAGCCGTTAGAACCGGTACATGTACATATTTCGAAGGGAAACCCGGTTCCGAATGCGACAAAGATATGGATTACAAGTAAGGGAAAATGTTATCTTTGCAATAATAACTCTAAGATTCCGGAACATATACTTCGTAATATTATGCGATTGATAGAAGCAAGGAGTGAAGAGGTTTTGGAAATGTGGAAGGAGTATTTTGGAGAAACAAAGTTTTTTTGTTAGGTGGGAGAATAAGCTATCCCGCCGCCTGCTTGCGCTGGCGGGCATGGTGACTCCCGGGAACCGTCTGGCGGACATCGGCACGGATCACGGCTACATACCCATATTTCTCTGTACGAGAGGAGGGCTGCCGTCCACCATCGCCATGGATGGGCGGGAGGGACCACTCTCCCGGGCTGAGGCGCATATCCGGGAATGCGGATTGGAGGACCGGATCCGGACCCGTTTTTCCGATGGCATGGAGCAGCTTGGAGATGGGGAGGCGGACACGGTTCTCATTGCCGGTATGGGCGGCCGTCTGATGCATCGCATCCTTTCTGCAAAATCTGTTCCGACCGGTGTGACGGAGTTGATTTTGCAGCCGCAGTCTGATGTCGCCCTGATCCGCCGGTGGATTCGGAAAAACGGATTTCGCATTGCGGATGAGGATATGGTTGAGGAGGATGGGAAATACTATCCCATGATGAAGGCCCTGCGGCAGAGCCCCTGCGGGGATGACGATCCAATTCCCGCCGATCCCGGTGAATCCGATGGACTCCGCTCCTTTTCCGACATCGCAAGGCAGGAGATGGAGGATGCCTTCGGACCGGTGCTGCTCGCGGTGCATCACCCGGTATTGAAACAGTGGCTGGAAAAAGAACTGGATACCACAGAAAAAATACTGGAGAAACTGGAAGAAAATAACAGCGCGAAAAATCAGTGCAGATTCAGAGAATTTATAGAGAAAAAGCATCTGCTGCTTGCCGCATTAAATTGTTGTCAATAGCGTAAACGATAGATGAATGGAGGTACCCTATGCCCATTTTAAAAATTCAGAACCGGGATCTGGAATACCCGGCCGGTACCCCTTTTCGGGAGATCTCCGATTCCTTTCAGAAGGACTATCCGGACGATATCATTCTGGTTCGGTATCAGCACAACCTTTGCGAGCTTTTCAAGGAAGTGGAGGGGGATGGAGAACTGGAGTTTGTCACAACGGTGGAAAAACCCGGCAGGAGTACATATCGGCGGACGGTGACATTTCTCATGGAGGCGGCCGCGCGCCGGCTGTACGGCGGAGAGGAGTCTTCTCCGGACGGCGGCAGCGGCGGGAACGCGGATTTACAGATCCGTGTCATTGTCCAGCATTCCATCGGTCAGGGATATTACTGTGAATTCCGTCAGGGAAATACCTGCCTTCCGGCGGATCCTTCGCGCATTCTCGCATTAAAGGAAAAAATGCAGGAGATGGCTGCGCGCGACCTGCCGGTCACAAAGCGGTCGGTACGAACCCGGGATGCGGTTCGCTATTTTGAGGATTGTCACCGGGAGGACAAGGCAAACCTTTTCCGTTACCGGCGGAATTCCCGCGTGAATATCTACGAGCTGGACGGCTACCGGGATTATTATTACGGATATCTGGCCTGTTCGACCGGCATCTGCAGATATTTCGACCTGATCCCGTATCAGAACGGGTTTATGCTGATGTTTCCGAACAAAGATACCCGCGCGGTGGCTGCGTTTCATCCGCTGGATAAGCTGTTCCGGACGATCGATGACGCCGCCGCATGGGGAGAGAGCATGGGTGTCCGCACGATCGGCGATTTAAACCGCGTGATCGCCGACGGCCGGATCCGGGATCTGGTTCTGGTGCAGGAGTCCTGGATGGAGCAGAAGATCGGGGAGATCGCGGAGCAGATTGCGGGAGATCTCCGCAGGAAAATCGTTCTCATTGCGGGACCGTCCTCCTCCGGGAAGACGACATTCTCCCACCGGCTGTCGATTCAGCTGACGGCCCACGGCCTTCGCCCGCACCCGATCTCACTGGACGATTTTTATGTGAATCGGGAGGATACGCCGCTGGATGAAAACGGGGAGATGGATTTTGAGTGCCTGGAGGCGATCGACATCCCGCTGCTTAACCGGTGTCTGGAGGATCTGCTGGATGGGAAAGCCGTCACACTGCCGGTCTTTAATTTCCGGACCGGCCACCGGGAGTACCGCCCGCGGCCGCTGCAGATCCGGGACGGCGATGTGCTGGTGATCGAGGGCATCCACGGCCTGAATGAGAAGCTGACCAGCCGTCTTCCGCGGGAAAATAAGTTTAAAATATACATCAGTGCATTGACGCACTTAAACATTGACGCACAGAACAATCTCTCCACGACGGATACCCGCCTGTTCCGCCGCCTGGTGCGGGACGCCAGAACGCGCAATACGACCGCGCGGGAGACGCTGGCGCGGTGGCCGTCGGTCGGCCGCGGGGAGGAGAAAAATATTTTCCCTTTCCAGGAAGCGGCGGATGTGATGTTCAATACGGCCTTGATTTATGAGCTGGGTGTGTTAAAATGTTATGCGGAACCCCTGCTGTTTTCCATAGACCGGGATTGCCCGGAGTATGAGGAGGCGAAACGGCTGCTGAAGATTCTGGATTATGTTCTTCCGGTTCCGGGGGAGAACATCGGCCCGAACTCGATTTTGCGGGAGTTTATGGGCGGGGGATGTTTTCAAATCTAAGTGACTAATGTCACTGCTCACACGGAACCTGCTCAAACATGCGCAATCCCGCATGCTGCGCATGCTTTCCTGCTCTTTACAGAGCTAAGATTGCTTATGTGTGGGCAGGTCACATGTTACACATTACCGAAAATAATATCACGCATCCTTACAAGCGAGCTTGACGTATGCATGATATTATTTTCGCTACCGTGTGAGCAGTGACCGTGAGTAAGACAGGTGATCGCGGCTGCAGGTGCCGAAAGGCCGCAGCTGAGGAAAGTCCGGGCTTCACAGGGCAGGATGCCGGATAACGTCCGGCGGAGGCGACTCCAGGGAAAGTGCAACAGAGATATACCGCGTTAGCAATGAGCCACGCGGCTGACGGTGCAGGACACTTCTTTGCAGGCTTGCTTGTAAAAGAAGGGAACTGTACCGTCAGAGATGCGGCGAATGCCGTGTAACGAGAATCGCGCAGCGATTCGAGTGACCGCGTGGCGGCTTATTGCCAACGTAAGGGTGGAAAGGCAGTGTAAGAGACTACCGCCCGGGTGGCGACATCCGGGGCACATGTAAACCCCATCCGAAGCAAGACCGAAACGAAACGATGACGCGGCCCGCCAGTTTCAGGTAGGTTGCTCGAGGCGGCCGGCAACGGCCGTCCAAGACAGATGATCACTCAACGACAGAACCCGGCTTATCGTTTTGCTCATGACTGTAAAAAGCGCCCTTGCGGCGCTTTTTCCTTTGTGATATCTTAGTAGCGGACGGATTTGGACGAAGGCTCCAAAAGATTAAATGTTTCTAAAAAGACGGCAGGATGGTTGACAGCCTTAATTCAAAGGGTAAAATAAAACCAGATATTTGAAGTGAGGTGTTGCTGCTTATGAGAAACAGGCTGCAGGATTTTATGTACGGCCGTTACGGCAATGATCAGCTGAATCAGTTTCTTTCGCTTGTCGCGCTGGTTTTGATCATTATCAATCTTTTTGTGAAGAACCAGATCCTCTGGATCGTGGCATTGATTTTTCTCGTTCTGACTTATTTCCGTATGCTTTCACGAAATACCGGGAAGCGCAGTGCGGAGAACGACCGTTTTCTGGATATCACATCCCGTTTCCGGAGAGGCGGAGGGTACGGCGGCCGGTCGCAGCAGCGCAGCTACCGCAGACCGACGGCAGAGGAGCGCAGGCGTGAGAGAGAGCAGAGGAAGTATTACCGCTTTTTCTATTGCCCGCACTGCAGCCAGAAGGTGCGCGTCCCGAAGGGGAAGGGCAGGATTGAGATCACCTGTCCGAAGTGCCGGACGACATTTGTGAAGAAATCATGAGGATGCAGCAGGAGCCTTTATGTTTGGATATATCTATGTAAACCGGAAAAGCTTATCCGAGGAGAACAAGCAGCAGTATCAGTCCTATTATTGCGGCCTCTGCCATGTTTTAAAGGAGAGGAGCGGCAGAAAGGGGCAGCTTCTGCTGAATTACGACATGACATTTCTGGTCATTTTGCTGACGGGACTGTACGAGCTGCAAAATGAGGAGTACCGTTTTGTCTGTCCGCTTCATCCGGGCAAAAAGAAAACGGCGTATGTCAATGAGGCGACCCGGTACGCATCGGATATGAATATTCTTCTGTCCTACCACAATCTTGCGGATGACTGGAAGGATGACCGCAATCTCCCCAAGCATGTAATGTCGCAGATCTTAAAGCGGGAGTACCGGCGTATTGCCGCAAACTATCCGCGGCAGGCGAAGGCGCTCGAGCATTATGTGAGCCAGCTGGATATGCTGGAGATGAAGCGTGAGGAGAACATCGACGCGATTGCCGGGCTGACCGGTGAGATGTTCGGAGAGATTTTCGCGTGGAGAGACGATATCTGGTCGGAGGAACTGCATTGTCTGGGATTTTATCTCGGAAAGTTTGTTTATCTGATGGACGCTTATGAGGATCTGGACCGGGACCGCCGCCGGAATGAGTACAATCCCTTCCAGAGCATGGCGCGGAAGAGTCCGGAGGATTTCGAGACCCTGAGCAAGCTGATCCTGACCAGCATGATGTCCGAATGCGCCAAGTCCTTTGAGCGGCTGCCTGTGCTGCAGCACGCGGATATCATCCGGAATATCCTTTATTCCGGCGTGTGGTCCAGATATGAGTACCTGCAGGAGAAAAAGAAAAAACGGAGGAAGTCGAATTGAGAAGTCCATATGAGGTGTTGGGTGTTTCGCCCGATGCCACAGATGAGGAAATAAAAAAGGCGTACCGCAGGCTCAGCCGCCAGTATCATCCGGATTCCAATGTCAACAGCGCGCATCCGGAGGTGGCGGAGGAGCGCTTTAAGGAGGTCCAGCAGGCTTATAATCAGATCATGAAGGAGAAGCAGCAGGGATACTCCGGCGGTTACCAGAACAACAGTGCACAGAACCGCGGGCCGTTCGGTTCCGCCGGCGGCGGACAGGGCGGATACAGCCACAGCGGATACGGAGGGCAGTATCAGGGCGGACAGGGTGCTTACAACAACTCTCCGGAGATGCGCGCGGCCGCCAACTACATCAACAGCGGGCACTTCAATGAAGCCTTGAATACACTGAACCGCATGCCGACCAGTCAGCGCTCCGCGCGCTGGTATTATTTTGCCGCCGCTGCACACCAGGGCGTGGGAAATAACGTGCAGGCCATGGAGCTTGCGAAGCGGGCCGTTGAGATGGAGCCCAGCAATATGGAGTATCGCCAGTTCCTGCAGAATCTGGAGTTTGGCGGCACATGGTATCAGAATATGGGTTCTTCTTATCAGAGACCCTTCAGCAGTACCAGCGGCATGTGCCTGACGCTGTGCTGTCTGATGTCTATGTTCGGCGGCTGCTGCCGTCCGTTTTGATTGAGATTTGAGTTGGGATTTGAGTTTTGAAAATGAATGTCAGAGGAGGAAGGCAATATGGCCTGGTTTGATGAAGCTGTTTTTTACCATATTTACCCACTGGGACTTTCGGGGGCACCGAAGCAGAATACCGGCGGTGCGGTGGAGCACCGGCTGAACACGCTGCTCCCGTGGATCGATCACATTCGGGAGATCGGCTGCAACGCAATCTATATCGGCCCGCTCTTTGAGTCGGTGGGACATGGATATGAGACGACGGATTACAGGAAGCTGGACCGGCGTCTCGGCGACAATGAGGATCTGAAACGATTTGTAACTGCCTGTCATGAGAAGGGGATCCGCGTGATTTTTGACGGGGTCTTTAATCATACGGGCAGGGATTTTTTTGCGTTTCAGGATATTCGGCAGAACCGGGAGCAGTCCCGGTATAAGGACTGGTACTGCAATGTAAATTTCTGGGGGAACAATGAGTACAACGACGGGTTCTCCTATGACAACTGGGGCGGATATAACCTTTTGGCAAAGCTGAACCAGAAAAATCCGGAGGTGGTCGGATATATCTGCGACGTGGTCCGGTTCTGGGTCAGTGAGTTTGATGTGGACGGGATCCGTCTGGACGCGGCGGATGTGCTGGACATGCAGTTTATGCAGGCGCTGCGAAGCGTGGCGGATGAGATTAAGCCGGAGTTCTGGCTCATGGGCGAGGTAATCCACGGGGATTACAGCCGGTGGGTAAACGAGGGAACGCTCCACTCGGTGACCAACTACCACCTGCACAAGGCGCTGTATTCCGGGCACAACGACCATAATTATTTCGAGATCGCCCACACGGTCCGCAGGCTGTATGATCTGGGAGGCAGCCGTCCGGGCAGCTTAAAGCTGTATAATTTTGTGGACAACCATGATGTGGAGCGCATTTATACCAAGCTGAACAACAAGGCGCATTTTGCGCCGGTACATATTCTTCTGTATACCCTGCCGGGCATCCCCTCGGTGTATTACGGTTCCGAGTTCGGGATTGAAGGCAGAAAGGAGCGGTTTTCCGATGATTCCCTGCGCCCTGCGCTGAATCCGGAGGATTTTCGGGATGCCGTGAAGAACAATCCCTGCACCGCGCTGATCGCGGCGCTCGGAAGGGTGCGTCAGGAGACGAAAGCGCTCTCCTACGGGGATTACAAGGAGCTGACGCTGACAAACCGCCAGTATGCGTTTTCCCGCTCTTATGAGGGACAGACCGTTCTGGTCACGGTGAACAATGACGATGCACCGGCGTATTTTGACCTTCCGGCTTCCGACGCGGCGGTGTACATGGGAGCCCTTACCGGGGAGTCGGTCCGGACGGATCACGGCCGTATCTCTGTCTGTGTGCCGGGCAATTCCGGAGAGATCTGGCTGCCGGGGGCATCCGGGCACCGGGAAGCTGCCGCTTCGATCGCAAAGGAGAGTGTCGTCAGCACCCTCGGTACGCTTCGCAGCGGATCTGCGGAGACCGCAGGGGACGCGGCGGAAGGAAAATGCTGTGACGAAAAGCCGACGCACGATACGGGAAGGAATATGAATTCCGCCTGCGGGGAGAACCCTCCGCAGGAGACGAAGAAGAGCGATAAGAAACAGACATCGGAGAAAAAAACGGATGTGAAGGCGGAAGCCGTGCGTGTCCCGGCCGATAAGCCGTATGAGGAGATGACGGTGGAGGAGCTGCAGGCTGCCATATTGGGGAAGATGGCGAAAAACGGTCCCGTGACCGATGAGATGCGGCGCACCGTGGAGGAGAATATCTGGCATGATTCTCTGCTAAACTGGGTAAAGAGCTTTCACTGACGGATGAGGAGAAGAATACGATGAACCATACACCGAATAAGAAGAGAAATATTATCACAATGATTGCCATTATCATGCTCCTGATTCTGTTGTTTATGATCATGTACAGAGAGGGCGTGTCAAACTATCAGCTCTATGAGGAGTATCTGGAGGAGCAGAGCGCCGAGGAGGAGTAAGGGCGCGGAAGGCTCGGAGAGAGGGCGATCGGAACGTAAGAGTTATGAGGGAGGGCCATTCTGTGGCTGATATGAAAAAAGAGATAGAGAAAAGAAGAACATTTGCGATCATTTCGCATCCGGACGCGGGAAAGACGACGCTGACGGAAAAGTTTTTGCTCTACGGAGGGCAGATCAATCTTGCCGGTTCTGTGAAGGGCAAGGCGACAGCCCGCCATGCGGTCTCGGACTGGATGGAGATCGAGAAGCAGAGGGGAATCTCTGTGACTTCCTCCGTGCTGCAGTTTGAGTACGGCGGATACTGCATTAATATTCTGGATACGCCGGGGCATCAGGATTTCTCGGAGGACACATACCGCACGCTGATGGCGGCGGATTCCGCCGTGATGGTGATCGACGGAGCCAGAGGCGTGGAGGCTCAGACGCGGAAGCTTTTCAAGGTCTGCGTCATGCGCCATATACCGATTTTTACGTTTATCAACAAGATGGACCGGGACGCGAATGACCCGTTCGATCTCGCGGATGAGATTGAGAAGGAGCTCGGCATCGCCGTGTGTCCGGTCAACTGGCCGATCGGCTCCGGGAAAAATTTTAAGGGCGTCTATGACCGCAACACCGGAAAGGTCATGACCTTTTCCGACACCCTGAAGGGAACCAAGGAGGGACAGGAGCGGGAGTTTGACCTGGACAGTGAGGAGTTGGTCGATGAGATTGGGGCGGAGTTCCGTGATAAGCTGACGGAGGATATCGAGCTGCTGGACGGCGCCAGCGCCGAATTTGATCAGGAGCTGGTGTCAAAGAGGGAGCTTTCCCCCATGTTTTTCGGTTCGGCCCTGACGAATTTCGGCGTGGAGACCTTTCTGCAGCATTTTCTGCAGATGACGACTTCGCCGCTGCCGCGGATGTCCGACCGAGGAGAGATCAGTCCGTTTTCGGAGGATTTCAGCGCGTTTGTTTTTAAAATTCAGGCAAACATGAACAAAGCCCACCGCGACCGGATCGCGTTTATGCGAATCTGTTCCGGAAAATTCAACGCGGGCATGGAGGTTTTTCACATCCAGGGAGAGAAAAAGCTGCGTCTGTCCCAGCCCCAGCAGCTCATGGCGCAGGAACGGAAGATCATAGAGGAAGCCTATGCGGGAGACATTATCGGTGTCTTTGATCCGGGGATTTTCTCCATCGGGGATACGCTGACCACGGCGAAGGAGCATTTTGCCTTTGAGGGGATCCCGACGTTTGCGCCGGAGCATTTCGCCCGGGTGACACAGGTGGACACCATGAAGCGCAAGCAGTTTGTCAAGGGCATTACCCAGATCGCCCAGGAGGGCGCGATTCAGATCTTTCAGGAATACAAGACCGGCATGGAGGAGATTATCGTCGGCGTGGTCGGCGTCCTTCAGTTTGATGTCTTGAAATTCCGGCTGGAAAATGAGTACAATGTTGAGATCCGCATGGAGACGCTGCCCTATGAGCACATCCGCTGGATCGAAAACAGGGAGATTGATCTGGACCAGATCCGGGGAACCTCGGATATGAAAAAGATCCGCGACCTGAAAGGCAACCCGCTGCTCCTGTTTGTGAACCCGTGGAGCGTGGGGATGACGGCGGAGAGAAATGAGGGACTTGTTTTGTCAGAATTTGGAAGAAATTAATCTCATACAGAAAATCCCGGAGCATGCGGACTCCGGGATTTCTTTTTTAAGAGAAAATATCTATTGTTCTTCCTCCATCAGCTTGAATGCGTATTCCGCGGAGCCCTCCAGCATGGACATGGCGGAGCGGATCTCCTGCGCCTGTTCCGATGTCATGCTGTCTGCTTTCACCCGGCGCAGAGCCTTCTGCAGACCGGCGATATCAGACCGGATGGTTTGCTTCGAGGATTTGTCGAGCTGTTTTTTCTCTTTTGAGAGTGCGGTCTCCGCACGCCGGATCAGCTGCTGGGCGTCCCCCAGAAGGTCAAAATTTTCCTTCCGCTGGCTGTCGGAGGCGGCATACTCGGCTGCGTTTGCCATGGCGCGCTCCACCTCGTCATCCGACATGCTTGTGCCGGAGGTGATGGTGATGCTCTGCTCCTTTCCGGTGCCAAGGTCCTTTGCGGATACATGGACGATGCCGTTGGCGTCGATGTCAAAGGTCACCTCGATCTGCGGGACACCGGCCATGGCGCGGCGGATGCCGCGGAGGGTGAACTGCCCCAGAAGCTTATTGTCCCGGGCAAACTGCCGCTCGCCCTGAAGCACCTTGATGACGACGGTGGTCTGATAATTCTGTGCGGTTGTAAAGACCTGACTGTACCGGGTCGGAATGGTGGTGTTGCGCTGGATGAGCGGCGTGGATACGCCGCCGACGGTCTCGATGGAGAGGGTCAGCGGGGTGACATCCATCAGGAGAATCTCGTTTAAGTTGCTGTCCCCGGTCAGCTTTCCACCCTGAATGGCTGCGCCGAGGGCAACGCATTCGTCCGGGTTCAGGCTGTGGCTGGGCTCCTGACCGAGCAGCTGACGCACCTTGGCCTGTACCGCGGGGATCCGTGTGGATCCGCCGACGAGCAGGACCTTTCCCAGATCGGATGCCCGGATGCCCGCGTCGGCCAGCGCGGACTGTACCGGTCCGGCTGTGGACTCCGTCAGGTCGCTGGTCAGCTCTTCAAATTTCGCCCGGGTCAGCCGCAGATCCATATGTACCGGCCCGGAACGTCCGACGGAGATATAGGGGAGATTAATCTCCACCTCTGTCGTGGAGGAGAGGGCGATTTTGGCCTTTTCCGCCTCCTCGACGACGCACTTCATGGCGACGGGGTCCTTGTCCAGCCGGATGCCCTCCTGACGCTGAAACTCGCGGACCAGGTAATCGGTCACGCACTTGTCGTAGTCGTCGCCGCCCAGGCGGTTGTTTCCGGCGGTGGCGAGCACCTCAATCATCCCCTCGCTGATCTCAATGACGGAGACATCGAATGTGCCGCCGCCCAGGTCATAGACCAGAATCTTTTGCGGCTGGGCGTTGTCCAGCCCGTAGGCCAGCGCCGCCGCCGTGGGCTCGTTGATGATGCGGTCGACCTTCAGCCCTGCGATCCGGCCCGCATCCTTGGTGGCCTTGCGCTGTGCATCGTCAAAGTAGGCCGGGACGGTGATCACCGCCTCCGTCACAGGCTGGCCGAGATAATCCTCCGCGTCCTTTTTCAGCTTCTGAAGGATCATGGAGGAGATTTCCTGCGGCGTATATTTTTTGCGGTCGATATTTACGGTATAATTTTTCCCCATCTCCCGTTTGATGGAGGTAATGGTCCGGTCCGGGTTCGTCACAGCCTGCCGTTTGGCCGTCTCCCCGACGAGGCGTTCGCCGTTCTTCGTAAACGCCACGATGGACGGGGTCGTGCGGCTGCTCTCCGCGTTCGTGATGATGACGGGCTGTCCGCCTTCCATGACGGATACGCAGCTGTTGGTGGTTCCCAGATC
>JAJPYF010000100.1 GCA_021205085.1 Clostridiales bacterium
AAATAACTGTTTTTCTAATGATTTTTTAACCGGAATCCGCTATAATTGACTCATTATATCGAAGGAAAGGGCACAGTTATGCGGATTCTGGTAGCGGAAGACGAGCGGGATTTAAACCGTCTGATCACGAAAAAACTGACATCTGAGGGATACAGTGTGGATAGCTGCCGCGACGGGGCGGAAGCCATCGACATTCTCGCCTGTACGGATTACGACGCGGTGATTCTGGACATTATGATGCCCGGCGCGGACGGTTTTGCGGTGTTGAGATCCCTTCGCAGCGCCGGAAAGAATACGCCGGCGTTGTTTTTGACTGCGCGCGATTCTGTTGCTGACCGGGTAAAGGGTCTGGACAGCGGAGCCAATGATTATCTGGTCAAGCCGTTTTCCTTCGAGGAGCTGACTGCGCGCATCCGGGCGATGATCCGGGTGTCCCACGGCGCGGCGGCAGGGAGTAAGCTCACGGTCGGCGATCTGGTCATGGACTGCGCGGCAAAGCGCGTGACCCGCGGCGGGGAGGAGATTATGCTTTCCGCCAAAGAATACGCCCTTCTGGAATACATGATGCACAATCCGGGCGTCATTCTCTCCCGCGGCCAGATCGAGGATCATATCTGGAATTATGACTATGAGGGCGGGACGAATGTCGTCGATGTCTATATCAGCTACCTTCGCCGCAAGATTGACGGCGGGCATGAGCAGAAGCTGATTCATACGATTCGCGGCAGGGGATATGTTCTGCGGGAAGGAGCGACCGCATGAAACGTCTGTCCATACGCGCAAAAATTACCCTCTGGTTTTCCGCCGCCCTGATCGTGATGGTGGCGCTTACTTATCTGGTGGTTCTCTCTGTCAGCGGACAGATTCTGCAGAAAACAATCCGTGATAATCTGGTCCTTGCCGTGGAAAATAATGTGGACGAGGTTGAATATTACTCCACGGTCGATGCGATGGAGATGGACAACGGCCTGGACTACTACATCCACTACGGGGACGGGTATATTCAGGTGGACGATGATTTTCTCGACAAGGTCAATCAGATCTATACTTCCCTTTGCCATGCAGATGGGACGCTGATCTATGGCATCAATCCGATCTCCCGCGAGACGGCAGAGCTGCCGTTTGACGATGCGCAGGTACAGACGATCACGGTTGACGGAACGCTCTACTATGTCTATGACCGGAAGCTGGAGCAGGAGGGGTTGGAGGATCTCTGGCTGCGCGGGATTGTGTCTGAGACGCAGGGAGCCGTGGAGCTGACAGCGATCTCACGCACATCGTTGATTCTGTTGCCCGCGCTGATGGTGCTCGCCATCATCGGCGGATCCCTGATCGCCCGCCGGACACTCCGCCCGATCCGGCAGATCGCGGACACGGCGTCGCAGATCCGGGAAGGGGACGATCTGAAAAAGAGAATTGATCTCGGTGAGGGAAGCGACGAACTGCACCGGCTGGCCGGACAGTTTGACGAGATGTTTGCGCGTCTGGATCAGTCGTTTACCGCACAGCGGCAGTTTGTCTCCGACGCCTCCCATGAGCTTCGGACGCCGGTGACTGTGATCAACGCTCAGTGTGAGCTGGCGCTGGAGGAGCCGCAGAACGCCGAAGAATATGAGGAGGCGCTGCGGGTTGTATGGCGGCAGGGGAAGAAGATGAGCCGACTCATCGGCAATATGCTCGACTTCACCCGCATTGAGCTGCAGCCGGAGCGTTATCCGAAGGAGGATATCGATCTGAGCGAACTGGTTGAGGGCGTCTGTTTTGACATGGCGCTGATTCGGGAAAAAGACATCGCGCTGATCTGTGAGGCGGAGAGCGGCCTGCATGTCACCGGCAACCATGAGCTGCTGACCCGGCTGTTGTCAAATCTGATTTCCAACGCGTACCGCTATGGAAAGCAGGGCGGCTTCATAAAGGTTCGCCTGTCTTCGGAAAAAGAGGAGATCCTGTTGTCTGTGGAGGATAACGGCATCGGGATCGCGGCGGAGAATCTGCCGAAGATTTTTCAGCGTTTTTATCAGGCGGATGCGTCACATACCGGAGAGGGCAGCGGGCTGGGGCTTGCCATGGCGGAGGAGATCGCCGGGTTCCATGGCGGCACGATTTCCGTGGAAAGCGAGCCCGGCCGCGGCAGCACCTTCTGCCTTCGTCTGAAACGGGGATAAAGAGGATAAAACGGAACAGATAAAGAGGTTGTACACAGCAAAATGACGAAAGAAAAGGAAAAATACACGGTTCTGGCAGGGATCGATGTCGGTTCTACGACGACAAAGGCAGTTGTTCTGGAGGGAAAGAGCCACACGCTTTTGTATTCTGATTACAAACGCCATCATGCCAGACAATCGCACAGCGTGCTTGCAGTGCTTCAGACACTCGGCGAAAAATTCCCCGGCGCGGATATTCTCGTGGCCGTCACGGGTTCGGGTTCAAAACCGATTTCAGAGAAATTGGGCGTTCCTTACATTCAGGAGGTCGTCGCAAATGCCACGGCGCTTCGGAGTCTGTACGGGGAAGTCGGCACTGCCGTAGAACTCGGCGGGCAGGATGCCAAAATCATATTTTTCCGGAAAAATCAGTCGACCGGTGCGCTTGAGACCGCAGATATGCGCATGAACGGAAGCTGCGCCGGAGGCACGGGAGCATTTATCGATGAGATCGCGTCTGTTCTGAATGTGCCGGTGGAGGATTTTAACGCGCTCGCCGCAGAGGGGAAGACGGTTTACAATGTCTCCGGCCGTTGCGGTGTCTACGCGAAGACCGATATACAGCCGCTGCTGAGTCAGGGAGTCTCTAAGGCGGATCTTGCGCTTTCGGCGTTTCATGCCCTCGCAAAGCAGACGATCGGCAGTCTCGCGCAGGGACTTGACTTTAAACCGCCTGTCGCGTTTGAGGGCGGCCCGCTCACGTTTCACCCGGTTCTGATTGATGTCTTTGCGGAGCGCCTCGGCCTTTCGGAAAATGAGATCATAAAGCCGGAGCACTCCGAGCTTATGATCGCATACGGCGCGGCGCTCTCGCTGGAGGGGCTGTGCGCCGGTTCGGCTCCGCTTGATATCGGCAGAGCCTGTGAGAAGCTGTCGGTTCCAAAGACGGATTCCGATTTGGCATCGGGTGCGAAGCCGTTTTTTGACTCTGTTTCCGATGAGGAGGAGTTTTTAAACAGGCACAGACTGTCGGGTGACAGCCGTCATGTGCCGGTGCGGGGTGAGAGGATAGAGGCATGGCTCGGTATCGATTCCGGATCTACGACGACAAAATTTGCGCTGTTGGACGACGATGAAAATATGATCGACAGCTTTTACGCGCCGAACGAGGGCGAGCCGCTGGAGGTGGCGAAAAATGCGTTGATCGCGCTGCGTGAGAAATACAGGAAAGCGGGGGCGGAGCTTATCATTCTCGGCGCGGCCTCGACAGGCTACGGCGAGCAGCTTTTTGCGCGTGCATTCTCGACTGAGTGCCATGTCGTGGAGACCGTGGCTCATGCGCGGGCTGCCGCAAAATATGAGAAGGATGTGAGCTTTATCCTTGATATCGGCGGCCAGGACATGAAGGCGATATGGCTCGATCACGGGATCGTGACGAATATCGTTGTCAATGAGGCATGTTCGTCGGGCTGCGGATCCTTCCTTGAAAATTTTTCAAATTCACTGGGAATTGAGGCGAAAGATATCGCCGGAAGAGCCTTTGCCTCAAAGCATCCCGCCAGCCTCGGGAGCCGCTGTACGGTGTTCATGAACAGTTCTATTGTGTCTGAGCAGCGCGACGGGAAGACGCCGGACGACATTATGGCGGGGTTGTGCCGCTCTATCATACAGAATGTTTTTACGAAGGTGATAAGGATCTCCAACCTGAGCAGCATGGGAGAGAAAATCGTTGTGCAGGGCGGGACCTTCTGCAATGATGCCGTGCTACGCGCGATGGAGGAGTATATCGGGCGAAGCGTCACGCGTGCGCCGTATCCAGGACTTATGGGCGCGATCGGAGCTGCGCTGATTGCAAGGGAGCGGTCCGACGGAAAGCGGACTTTTATGAATCTGGATGAGCTGGATTCCTTTACATATACAAGGCAGGCGGGGCTTGTGTGTCCGTTCTGCGCCAATCATTGCCGGCGGACAGTCGTCACATTTTCAAACGGCAGCTCATGGGTCACGAATAACCGCTGTGAGCGGGGCGAGATCACCGGGGATCCGGCCAATGAGAAGGTGCAGACTGCGCTGCGCGAGAAATCGCAGGCGGCGTTAAAAACGCCGGATATGTATGATCTGCGCAAAAAGCTGCTTTTGAAGGATTATCCTTATCCCGTGCCGGAGGAAAAGAGGGATATCACAATCGGTCTGCCCTTTGCCCTGTCATTCTGGGATATGATGCCGTTCTGGAGAACCTTCTTCCGGGCGCTCGGCTTTGACGTGAAAATTTCCTCGGAGAGCACCCGGAAGATGTACGAGGAGGGGCTGCCCGCCGTCACCTCCGATACCGAATGTCTTCCCGCAAAGCTTGTACACGGCCACATCCGCGACCTTGTAAAGAAGAAGGTCGATCGGATTTTCATGCCGTCCATATCGACGATACCGTCCGAGAATACAGAAAAGACAAGCGAGTCTATGTGTGCGCTCGTAAAGGGATTGCCGATTGTCATTCAAAATTCCGATAACCCGGATGAAAAGTGGGGTGTAAAGTTTGATGCGCCGCTGTTCCACTGGTACAGTGAAGCGGACAGAAACGGGCAGCTCGCCGCATATATGAAATCTGCCTTCGGCATCGGCGGGGAAGCTGTGCGGCAGGCGATTACATATGCTGACAGCGCTATGCGAAGCTTTCAGGATGCGCTTGTGAGCGCAGGAAAAGCGGTGCTTGACGATGTGAGGGAGAAAGGCGCCTATGCCGTCGTGCTCGCATCGCGTCCGTATCACAACGACGCGCTTGTAAACCATGATCTTCCGAAGATGTTTACGCGCGCAGGCATCCCCGTGCTCACTGCCGATTCCCTTCCGGGGATCAACGAGGTGGACCTGCGAAGGTCAAAGATCGATATTGTCAACAATTACCATGCACGGATGTTGTCGGCTGCGGTGATTGCCGCGGAGGATCCGAATCTTGAATATGTGCAGATTGTGAGCTTCGGCTGCGGACACGACGCGTATCTGACAGACGAGATTATACGGATGATGAAGGAAATCTCAGGAAAGGTTCCCCTGATCTTAAAGTTGGATGAGAGTGACATTCAGGGACCTTTAAACATACGGGTGCGTTCTTTTGCGGATACGGTCAATATGAAGCGGAAAAGCGGGGCAGCGCCGGAGATACACAAGCTGCCGGAGCCCTACGCGGTGAAATTTGAAAAAGAGGACAGAAAAAACAAGGTCGTTCTCGTGCCGAACACCTCGCACGCGTTCAGCCGCCTGATGGCCGCGGCGATGAGCCGTCAGGGGATTACCACGCAGCCGCTGCCTCTGGGGCGAGAGAAAGCGATACTCTACGGAAAGCAGTTTGTTCACAACGACATCTGCTTCCCCGCACAGGTCGTAATCGGGGAGGCGATCGCTGCCTTAAAGAGCGGAGAGTATGACACGCACAACACGGCGATCGCGATGGGGAAATATGTGGGCGACTGCAGATTGACGCACTACAGCGCGCTGCTTCGAAAGGCTCTTGACGACGCCGGGTTTGACTATGTGCCCATCCTTACGAATGACGATGTGGACAGCCACCGGATGCATCCGGGCTATAAGCTCAATATTTCTTCGTCCGCCCTGATCGCGATGGGGCTTCCAATGATCGATGTGCTGGAGGAGCTGCTGCGAAAGATCCGCCCCTATGAGTTGGAGAAGGGGAGCGCGAACGCAGCGTTTGAGCGCGCGATGGACGCGCTGATAAACGGTATGGAAAAGAGCGGGTTTGCCGGAACCGTTCGCGGTTTTCACAAGGCAATCGGGATCATGAAGGATGTCGGGTATGACCGCTCCGTTCAGAAGCCGAAGGTGCTGATTGTGGGAGAGTATCTTCTCAATTTCCATCCCGGCGCGAACCATGATATCGAGGATTATCTGGAGGCGAACGGCCTTGAGGTGATCGAGGCGCGTATGACCGATGTGATTCGGAAAACGTATTCGTCGCGCCATGCGCAGATAAAGGATTACCATCTGCACAAGCCGCTGTCGGAAAAGGTATGGTATGCGTTTGTGGATAAATTGTTTGACCTGTCGCACAGCTTTACAGATCACCTCGCAAAGCGTCATCCTCTGTTTGAGCGCCCGGCGAGGTTAAATGAGATTGCGGAGGAGAGCGATGCTGTCGTGAACCGCACATTTGATACCGGCGAGGGGATTATCATTCCCGGAGAGATCCTGCACCATGCGAGAGAGGGCGTCCGGGCGTTTGTAATCCTTCAGCCGTTCGGCTGTCTGCCGAACCATGTGGTCGGACGGGGGATTGCGAAAAAGCTGAAGGAGCTTTATCCCGATGTGCAGATTTTGCCGCTTGACTACGATCCGGATATCAGCTTTGCCAACATTGAGAACCGGCTTCAGATGCTGATTACCAATTTAAAAGGCGATCCGTTGCGTCCGGATCAGACCTGAGGATTTGTTTTGCGGTAGCGCTCCTCCCGCAGCTCCCGGATGATCATGATAATGGTTACGGCTGCGGCCATGCCGTCCGCGACAGGACCCGCGTACATGATGCCGTCAATCCCCATGAATAACGGGAATATGAGTAGCAGCGGCAGAAGGAAAATAATCTGCCTCGTCAGGGACAGGAGCACGCCTCTCGTCGGCTTCCCGATGGATGTAAAGAAGTTGGAGGTAAGCGGCTGCAGAAAATTGATAAAGGTAAAAAACAGGTAGATTCTGAAATATTCTTCCGCAAACTGGAAGTATTCCTCCGATCCGTCGCCGAAGATGGCAATAATCTGATGCGGCATGAGCTGAAACATCAGGAACGCAATGATCGAGATTACTGCGGCGGAGGAAATCGCCCGCAGGTAAGCGCTCTTGACGCGGAGATATTTGCCCGCCCCGTAATTGAAGCTGGTGATCGGCTGCACTCCCTGGGAGATGCCGATGACAAAGGCCATGAAGATCTGATTGACCTTCGTGATAATTCCCGCGCAGGCAATGGGGATGGCTTCGCCGAAAACGGACAGCGAGCCATAGTATTTCAGGGATTTGTTCATGACAATCTGTACAACCATCATGGATATCTGGTTGCTGCACGGCGCCGCGCCGAGAGACGCGATCCGTTTCACATTATTTGCCTGTGGCACCAGATGGGTTTTTCGGATTTGCACAGTTTGACAGTGGCTCAGGAAGTAGATCGCCATACAGCCGGAGACGACCTGCCCGATGACGGTTGCCGTCGCGGCGCCGGCCATGCCGAGATTTAATTCAAACACAAATATAAAATCAAGAATGGTGTTGATAATGGCGCCGGTCAGATTGCAGGCCATGCTGACCTTCGGTCGGCCGTCCGCGCGGATCAGGTGCCCGCCGCCGGTTGTAAAAATCAGGAACGGAAAGCCGAACGCCACAATTCCCGTATAGGTTTCGGCATAGCTGAGTACATTGTCCGGTGAACCGAAAAAGCGCAGCAACGGCTCAAGAAATATCAGTGTCACAGCGCTCAGGGCAACGCCGCATCCGATGAGCATAACCATCGCATTTCCAAGATAAAACACAGCCTTGTCCCGCTCGCCCTTTCCCATGGAAATATTGAAGGCCGACGCGCCGCCGATTCCGAATAAAAGCGCGATTGCCGTGCAGGAAATGCTTAAGGGGAAGGAAATATTGGTCGCCGCGTTTCCCAGTTCGCCGACACTTCTCCCGATAAAGAACTGGTCGACGATATTATAGAGGGAGCTCACCAGCATGGCGACGATGCTGGGCAGCGCAAACTGGAGAATCAGCCGCCCGACCGGTTTTTCGCCCAGTGGGTTTTTCCGTGATTCTTTGTTCTCTGTTTCTTCTGTTATCACTGTTTTGCTCATTATGTAAGCGCCTCCGCATCCATAAAGTCTTTTCTAAGAATATCATATTTGTCCTTTTTTGTCTCCGTTAAAAACGACTATAAAAAAATTTGAAAAATATTTCTTCCCTAATGTTCCTCTAATATTTGGCTGTTACACTGTAGCTACAAAATCAAAAACGAGACTCGTTTGGCAGTCATTATGAAGAAGGAGGATTACAATATGAAGAAAATTATCAGTAACTGTTTTGGAACAACAAAAAAAGCGATCGTGTCGACGGTGTGCATTGCAGCAGCGGTTGCAGTGGTCGGCGGAGCGGCGTATGCAGCCACCGCCACTACTGGTACGGGAGGTAATACCTCGGGGATTGGTGAGAGCCTGGCGCAGAATTATGCGTTTGCAGATGCCGGTGTGGATCCCGCAGCAGCGACCAATGTCATCACAGAATACGATTACGAGGATGGCCAGTTCATCTACGATGTAGAATTTACGGCGGATGATACCGAGTATGAATACTGGATCCGGGCTGCGGACGGAGCAGTGATCCGCAAGTCTGCGGATATCATTAATCCCATCTCCGCCGACGCCGGTCTGACAGAGGAAGCGGCAGCGACGGAAACTGCGGCGGATACGGAAAGTACAGGGGAAGCGGTCAGCACGGAAGGTACAAACAACTCGGGCGATTCCGGCACGGCGAATACTGCGGGAAGTACAGGCAGCACGACCGGTACGGGTAGTACATCCGATGCGGTCAGTACAGGGAGCAGCACCGCTGCAAACAGTGCAGGAACGGCGTCCGCGGCGGCCTCCGGAATCTCTCTGGACCGCGCGAAAGAAATCGCGCTGGCCGACGCAGGCGTTTCCGCCTCGAATGTGACTTACAAAAAGGCAAAAAAAGATACGGATGACGGGGTTGCCGTATACGACATTGAATTCTACACTGCTTCGGCGGAATATGAGTACGAGATTCGCGTATCCGATGGTGTGATTACGGATCGAAGCCAGGAAGCGCATCAGACATCCGGTACGCAGACGAGCTCCGGTACGAGTGCAGCTTCAGAATCTTCCGCTTCCTATATCAGTGTGGATGATGCAAAAGCGATTGCCCTGAATCGGGCAGGCTTGTCTGCCTCGGATGTGGTTTTTCAGAAGGCGATGCTGGAGAGGGATGACGGCATCATGGTATATGATATCGAATTCTATAACGGTTATACGGAATATGAGTGCACGGTAAACGCAACGACCGGCGCGATTCTTGAGTACGATATGGATGTAGATGACTGAGCAGATGCAGCTCCGAGGGACATTCGCTTGCGATTCATCTCTGCCTGTGATATGATTCGCTTGAAAAAACAGTGCGGATGATCGATCGGGAGGCGGCGGAAAATGGAGCAGAAAGACGTTCGGAAAATGCTTGAGGCGGTGGCGTCCGGAACCATGAATGTGGAGGACGCCATGCTTCGCTTAAAGATGGAGCCCTTTGAAGATCTCGGTTTTGCCAAACCGGATCACCATCGGGCTTTTCGTCAGGGCACGGCGGAGGTGATCTACGGAGCGGGAAAGACACCTGAACAGATCCGGAAGATCGCGGAAAATCTGAGAGATCACGGGCAGAAAATGATACTGATCACCCGGATGAGCCGGGAGGCCGCGGAGGTTGTGGCACAGGCGCTGCCCCTGCGCTATGATGAGATCAGCCGTGTGGGGATCGTGGGAGAAGTGCCGGAACCGGACGGCGTCGGAAACATCGTGGTGGCAACCGGAGGAACCAGCGATATGCCGGTGGCTGAGGAGGCAGCCATTTGTGCGGAGGCGTTTGGGAACCGGGTTGTCCGTCTGTATGATGTCGGCGTGGCAGGGCTGCACCGTCTGCTGGCACATCAGGAAGAGATTATGACGGCCAGAGTGATCATTGCGATTGCGGGAATGGAGGGGGCGCTGGCTTCCGTGATCGGCGGTCTGGCGGACTGTCCGGTCATCGCCGTTCCCACCAGCGTCGGATACGGCGCCAGCTTCGGCGGCCTGTCGGCGCTCCTGTCGATGCTGAACTCCTGCGCCAGCGGGGTCAGCGTGGTCAATATCGACAACGGATTCGGCGCCGGATATCTGGCCAGCATGATCAATCATCTGTGAATAGACCTTGCTTTCGCACCGCCAATCAGCTAAAATAAAGACGCTACCGTATTGTAAGTTCAATAATTAAGGAGGACAACATTATGAGCAAGTATGCAGGAACACAGACAGAGAAGAATCTGGCAGCCGCTTTTTCCGGAGAGTCGGAGGCCAGAAATAAGTATACCTATTTTGCTTCCACAGCGAAGAAGGAAGGCTATGAGCAGATCGCCGCTCTGTTTTTAAAGACAGCGGAGAATGAGAAAGAGCATGCAAAAATGTGGTTCAAGGAGCTGGAAGGCATCGGCGACACCGCGCAGAATCTGGCGTCGGCCGCAGCCGGTGAGAACTACGAGTGGACCGATATGTATGCCGGATTTGCAAAGACTGCCGAGGAGGAGGGCTTCCCGGAGCTGGCTGCGAAGTTCCGTCTGGTCGCGGAGGTGGAGCGCCATCATGAGGAGAGATACCGTGCGCTGCTGAAGAATGTCGAGACCGCGGCGGTGTTTGAGAAGAGCGAGGTCAAGGTCTGGGAGTGCAGAAACTGCGGTCATATCGTGGTGGGAACAAAGGCTCCCGAGGTGTGTCCGACCTGTAACCATCCGCAGAGCTATTTTGAGGTGCACGCGGAGAACTATTAATCGCACCGACCCGTTCCGTTTAAAATGAGGACAGGCTGTGGAAAGAAGGTATGACATTGCGGGAAAACAAGATCATTATTTCCTGTGTATCGATTTTGCTCGGGATTTTGTTTATCGTGAATCCGGGCGGAACCGGAAAAGTGATTGCGGTGATTGCGGGCATTGTGGTTCTCATCGCGGGTATTACGGATATTGTCCGCCGGCTGACGGGAGACGGAACGGCTTCGTCTATGGACGGAGCCGTCGGAGGAATTGTAAAAATCATCATCGGCATTTTCATACTCACGCATGTGACTACGATTATTGCGCTGCTCTCCTATATTCTGGGCATTGTTGTTCTGATCGGAGCCCTGCGCAGTCTGGAGCATACGCTGCGGCTGCGCAGGGAAGGACAGCCGGAGGGAATCTGGCATATCATTCTGGCTGTGCTCGTGGCGCTGCTGGGTATTTTCATGCTGTTTGCGCCGCACGGCACCATAAATGCCGCGATTTTTATCGTAGGAATCATTCTTGTGGTATATGGTGTGGCAACATTCTGCTTTGCATACAGGGAAAACCATTAAAACGGCAGGCATCTATGATGGGTTTGCGTTGACAGGACGAACAGGAGTGGATGTAAAATGAGCGAAACGAAAAAGCCGTCTGCCAGGCAGATGGAGCTGCTTGACAATCTGAAAGCGTATATCAAAGATCTGGGTTCGGCCGCGGTGGCGTTTTCCGGCGGTGTGGATTCGACTTTTCTGCTGAAAGCGGCGCATGATGTCCTCGGCGATCGGGCGCTGGCAGTGACGGCTTCCTCCTGTTCCTTTCCGGAGCGGGAGCTGAATGAGTCGAACGCTTTCTGTGAGCGGGAAGGGATTCGTCATATTGTCTGCGCATCGGAGGAGCTGGAGATCGAAGGGTTTTCCACTAATCCGAAAAACCGCTGTTATCTGTGCAAGCGTGAGCTCTTCGGAAAGATCGGGCAGATTGCGAAAGAAAATCAAATCGAACATATTCTGGAGGGCTCCAATCTGGACGATGACGGGGACTATCGTCCCGGTCTTCTCGCGGTGGCGGAGCTGGGAATCATCAGCCCGCTGCGCGTCTGCGGATTTACGAAGGAGGATATCCGCACACTTTCCCGTTTTCTGGGGCTTGACACATGGGACAAGCAGTCGTTTGCCTGCCTGTCCTCCCGTTTTGTTTACGGAGAAACAATCACCAGAAAAAAGCTCGGCATGGTGGATCGGGCGGAACAGCTTTTGCTGGATCTGGGGTTTCATCAGGTTCGCGTCCGCATTCACGGAATGATTGCGCGGATTGAGGTAGAGCCGGAGGAGTTCGAAAAGCTGTTAGCGGAGGATGTCCGCGGGGAAATCTGCAGGAAGCTTCGCGCGTTCGGGTTTACCTATGTCACAATGGATCTTATGGGGTATCGCACGGGAAGTATGAATGAGACATTATAGACAAAGCAGCAGATATCATTTGACGACAGACAAAGCAGCAGATCGGGAGGGACAGTCGTGGAAGTAAATCGGACAAGCGGCAGCATTTTAAAAACGCTTCTGGCATTTTCTGTTCCGTACCTGCTGTCTTATTTTTTACAGACTTTGTACGGGCTGGCGGATCTGTTTATCATCGGCCGGTTCAGCGATGTGGCCGGGACAACCGCTGTCTCCGTGGGCAGTCAGGTCATGCACATGGTGACGGTGATGATCGTCGGGCTTGCCATGGGCACCACGGTGATGATCGGACGCGCGGTTGGTGCAAACCGCCGTGAGGAGGCCGCGCATGCGGTCGGCAATACAATTTTGCTTTTTGTTGCAGTTTCCCTGGCGCTGACCGCAGTTCTTCTTTTGCTGCGGGAACCGATTATCACGGTTATGCAGACCCCGGCGGAGGCAGTGGACGGAATGAAGGATTATCTGACCATCTGCTTTATCGGGATTCCGTTTATCACGGCCTACAATGTCATAAGCTCGATTTTCCGCGGGCTGGGCGACTCGAAAAGCCCGATGTATTTTATCGCGGTCGCCTGCTGCGCGAACATACTTCTCGACTATCTTTTCATCGGCTTTTTCGGGCTGGGACCGGCCGGAGCGGCGCTGGGGACAACGCTGGCGCAGTCCTTCAGCGTGGTGATCGCGCTGGTTGTGATTATCCGGAAAAAGATGCTTTCTCTGACAAGACAGAGCTTTCAGCCTTCCGCCGTTGTCATGAAAAGCCTGTTGGCCGTCGGTCTGCCGGTGGCTGTACAGGACGGCTGTATTCAGGTTTCGTTCCTGATTATCTCGGCGATCGCTAACAGCCGGGGGCTGACGGACGCCGCCGCGGTGGGCGTTGTGGAAAAGATCATCGGTATTCTTTTCCTGATCCCCTCGTCCATGCTTTCCTCCGTCTCGGCGCTCTGCGCCCAGAATATCGGGGCCGGGCTCTACGACCGGGCGAAAAAAACGCTGTTTTACGCGATCGGCATTGCCACGGGCGTCGGACTCGTTGCGGCGGTCTGTACGCTCTTTGCCGCGGAGGCAGTGGTGGGGCTTTTTGTCAGCGACAGCGCCGTCATTCTGGCCGGCGCACAGTATCTGCACGGTTATGTGTGGGACTGTGTTCTCGCCGGGATTCATTTTTGTTTCAGCGGGTACTTTTGTGCCTGCAAAAAATCCGGGATTTCTTTTCTACACAATATTATCTCCATCATCTGCGCCCGCATTCCGCTGGCGTATCTGGCGTCAAAGATGTTTCCGGACAATCTGATGCCCATGGGGTTGGCGACGGCCGTCGGCTCCGGCGTGTCCGTCATTGTTTGTGTCATCGCGTACACTCTGATGCGGAAGAAAAATCCGGAAAGCTGAAAGTCGTGATGGCCGGATCCGGCCGTCTCTGTTACAATGGTTACCATGACAATAAAAATTATTTTTCTCATAGTATTCTGGATACTGCTCGCAATCATCGCATACCGGGACGGGAAAACCCGACGAATTTCAAACGGACTTGTGCTGATGGTGGCGGTAGTGACAATTTTCTCAATTCCCTTTATTCCGGAACCGGGTTTGGCACAGAGAGTCATCGGCGCACTGATCGTCAGTATTCCGTTAATTGTCCTGACGTTGGCGGTTCCGCGCAGCTTTGGCGGCGGAGATATCAAACTCGCGGCAGCCATGGGTCTTTTCCTCGGCTGGGAGGGGATGCTCTGCGCTTTTGTTATCGCGGTGCTTTCCGCGGGAGTCTACTGTGCCGTTATGCTGGCGCGCCGAAGGATGCAGATCCGGTCCGTGTTTGCGTTCGGCCCGTTTCTCTGCCTCGGAGGAGCGGTCGCGGCCGGTCTTATTTTCGTATGAAAACCTTATTGTGAATACAGGAAAAACCGAGTATACTGTGAGTTACAGAAGGAGTCGATATGATACACACATTGATTATAGGCGCAGGAGCCATCGGTATTGCCATGGGTGCATCTCTTTATTCTCAGGGCATGGAGGTTACATTCTTCGCCAGAGAAAATACGGGAAAAGCCATTCGGGAGGGAGGCGTTCGGCGCACCGGCCTCTTTGGGGAGATTGCGGTTCCGGCTGGAGAAATCGCGGTGATTGAAGATCTTGCCGACCTTGCAGATTACAGCATTGACTATGTTTTGGTCTGTACAAAGACATTGGCCAACGCAGATGTCGCCGCAAAGCTGGCGGATCAACGGGAGAAACGAAAGGTTGACGGCAAAATTGTTATCATGCAGAATGGCTGGGGCAATGATGTGCCGTTTCGGGCGTATTTTTCCGAGGAGGAGATTTATCAGGCGCGGGTGATCACCGGATTTTCCAGAACTGCGCCGAATGTCAGCAACATCACGGTTCACACCGCTCCGATTCTGCTGGGGTCTCTGTATGGAAAAAACACGGATTGTATGGAGCCGTTGGCGCATGCCGTTGCCGCGTCCGGTATCCCC
>JAJPYF010000003.1 GCA_021205085.1 Clostridiales bacterium
TAAATCTCCCGCCAGTACTCATCCGGAAAACCCGCCTATTTCAAGGGAATCACAACGCTCAGGTTCGAAGGCGAAGCAAAAGGATCCCCCTGCACATGGTCGATCGAGAGCACAAAATCCCCGAAGTCATACTGCCCGCGGAGGGACTTGTATGCCGGGTAGCCGCGGCGGTTGATTTGTTCCAGTTCGTGTCTTAAATCCAATTGTGACTTCATAATATTATTTCCCCTGTAAATGTCTCATTTTAACGGATAAAAGCATAGCACAATCCGAGCGGGGATTCAACGGAAAAAATGTTGCAGCGGAAGTTGCCAAAGGCAGAAAAGTATGCTAGTATCTAACCACAAAAGCATATTTTTCTTTATTTCTTCTGTATCTATGAAAATTCATGCTTTTCGATTCAATTTCACCAAGCAGGGGTTTTCATAATCAGAAGCGCAGGAAGTAGAGAGGAGTTCTGCCGCGAAGTGAATACCTTTGCAAGTCAGCAGACAAAAGGAGGTATTTTATGAGCGACAGACAAAGAAAACCGTTGAAGCCGGATACTGTCGTAAAAAATTACTGGAGCGGCAATGAAGAGTTCGCAGACCTGTTCAACGCAGTTTTGTTTCAGGGAAAACCGGTGATTCACCCGGCAGAGCTTACAAGTACAGACACGGACAGCTCCACTGTCAGAGAGCATGGCGGCAGCCAGGGCACCCTGCAATCCGTCGAGGGATCACGGGACAACATAAAAATCCACAAGAGGGCTGCCTCTCACGGGGTGGAACTGGTGCTGCTCGGTCTGGAAAACCAGGAACGCATCCACTACGCGATGCCAATCCGGGTAATGGGTTATGACCATAGTGTTTACCAGAAGCAGTATAACGAAAATGCAAAAAAGTTTCGTGCTTCATTAAAATCAAAAGGGGAGTGCATCAGCGAGGATGAGTTCCTGTCCGGGATGCGGCGGTCAGACCGGTTTGTTCCTGTTGTGACAGTCGTTATATATTACGAGGAGAAATCATGGGTCCGCGCATAATCCGTGCATGAAATCCTGAATATTACGCATACAATGAGACCGTATATAAACGATTACCGGATGATTTTGGTGGAAGCAAGGGAGAACACCCTGAAGTTCCATAATAAAAACAACGAGGATTTCTTCCATCTGCTGAGAATCATTCTTGACACCGGATTGTCGGAAAAAGATGCCAGAGAACAGGCCATCCGTTATTGCGAAGAGCATAAAACAGACCGGGATGTCATTATCGCGGCCGCGGGAGCGACAAACACAAAACTGGATTATAATGCACTGACTAAAAAGGAGGGGAACACCATGTGTACACTGTTTGAAAAGATTGCAGAAGAGGGAGAAGAACGTGGCGAAAGACGTACAACGATTACAAACATCCAAAACCTAATGGAAACCATGCATCTCACAGCAGACCAGGCAATGGAAGCATTGAGGATTTCACCAACAGAACAACAGGAGTATCGCAATATTCTTTAATAAAAAATATACGGAGAAACTCACGGCGGAGCCAAGGCCCCGCCGGTTCTCGCTCTCTACATCTTCCCCCCAATCATTTTCGGTTCTTCTTCCAGAATGCTGGTGACCTCGCGCTCCACCAGCTTCTCCACATCTCCGCGGACTTTCTTCCATGTTCTCCGGTACAACCGGCGCAGACAGATCGGTGTGCATTTCTCTACCGGCACCTGCGCGACATGCGAAAGTGCGCGTATCTCATGATTTAAGTTGCTGCGGTTGACCGGATTTCCGCTCCGTGTGACAAAAATCATCCCCGTAGAAATATTTTTGCGCGCCGCATAGTCGAGCAGTTCTTCACGAAGGCAATCCGGCAGACAAGTCTGCCACCCTGCCGCCATGGAATTTTCCTCCCGTACCGCCTCCACCGTGACATCGGGAAGTTCCTCCAACATGATTCCCGTATTGGCCAACAGCTTAACGACAAAATATGTACGCTCGCGTCCCTGGGAGCGGGCAGCAGACAAGATCCGCATATACTCGTCACGCGTCAGCTCCGGTTGCTCCTTACGCGGCTCCTCCGCCAGACGATTTCCCTGATATTCCCTGTGCCCGCAAAAATCCAGAAACCCGTTCACCGCCGTTGTGAATCCGTTCACCGTCCCGGCGCTCAGCCCGTCAGCCAGCAAGTCTCTTTGCATATCGGACACCGAGCCGCGGCGGATGATCCGATCCTCCGGAAGGCTTCTCATAAACCAGCGCAGGCGGCTCTGGTAGGCGCTTACCGTTTCATTTGCCAGTCCTTTTCCGCGAAGCCAGATAATGTAGTTGTCGATCTGCTTCTGCTGGAGAACCATGCCATCCTGAACCTTGTCGGTGGTATACACCATCGGATCCTCCGCTTCCTGTAGCAGCGCTGCGCCATTTTGAAATTGTTCTGTTGTGCGTGCCATCGTTTTCATCCTTCTCTCTTTTTAATTCGTTTCTTGCTATTGTCTGGATCAGACATTCCTGTGTCCGTTGCTTTTCTCTACTCGACCACTTCAAAGTTGTAGGGATAAATTATGAAGCTGCGTGTTATACTCTTCGAAGTTCCGGCAGTTACAGTAGTGGTACTTGTTGACAATGCCGTGTGTGCAGCTCCCGATGCCTGTCGATATTTCCACTGTGTCACTTTGTATGTCACTCCGTCCACCTCAAATGTTACATTCTCCGGGAATGTGTAGGTTATATATCCGGTCTTTGGTGAGCTGCTTGAAGTCCCGCTTCCAATAGTCAACGTACTGAGTTCCACTCCGGTCGCAGATGCCTTTGTGATCCTCTCCGTCGGCAGAGCCGCTGCCAGCGCATCGTAGAAATCGTCAGACTCATCCTGATAATCCGATGCCATGTAAGTTGTATTCACCTTATAATAACCATTTACCACGATATTCGTAGCATACGATGTCACCGGTGCATAATAAGTTACTGCGATTGTTGTTGAAAGCTTAATTGTACACACCAGCTGATCACAGTACATTGCTATAGTATTCGTACTCATAAATGTTGCAGATCCGGACGTATTTGTACACTGAACATCCGTCGTCGTTTTCGATGTACTGTTATCTGTAAAGACCACCTCCGTGATATCCTTTGCGTCAGTTGCCGTAGACAGAACCGCCTTATCAAAATCTCCTCCGCCTGTCAGCGTAAGCGTCACCCTCGACGGAGTGTAGGTGAGGTTGTCATCACTATCCTTTCCGACCTCATCCATCACATATGCCGTTGTTTTAGTCGATGTACTGCTCATATAGTTGTGCGTAAGCAGCAGATTATCCAGTTCCTCATCCGTTGAGTATCCAATGCGGAACAATGTATTCGCGTCCGGACTTAAGCTGTCCACAGCCACAGTCATGTCATCCCATGCCACGGTCACCCGCTCCAGAGTATTAGACTGTACCACCACAGGCCCCGCGTTCTGATCCTGCACTTCTACCGATGTCGTAGAGCTGTCTATATCGTCCGTCATCTCCCAGAACAGTCCGTTGGAATAGGTTGTTGAGAGACCGGAATATGTGACTCCGAATGTTCTTTCATCTACGGTAAACATTGCGCTGGGTTCATATCGATCATATTTACCTGAAGTACCGCTGGAAACACGGAAGTTCAATGTAAAGCTCCATATCCCGTCATCGCTGTACTCTCCGCTTGCCACCATTGCCGGACGCACAATCTCCTGTGAACCGCTGTAAAAGTTCAATGTCGTGCCACTGGAAAAATTGTATACCCACGGCAGTTCCATATCAAATTCAGCCGGATAAGTGCTAATGCTAGTGCTGGTTGTATTCTGTGTGTTACGTCCATACACCAGCTTCGTGTCCGTCACATAACTCTCCGGAATCGGATCTCCTTCGTAATCCGTCAGCGTCATGGTAGAGCCTTCCACGATATGATCCGTCATAAACTCCCCGGTGAAGCTCGTCTCTGTCCCGCCATACGCCAGATCGACATAGATCGTGCTCACGACCTTCGTGCTCACTTCCTCCGTTGTCACATCTGCCATATTCCATGTGCAATATTCACCATCTGCGCTGCTGTACTCCGTCCCGTCCGCATCGATGAAGTCCGTCAATGTCAGGCTCGTCAGCGACCAGTAGCCATCCTGTGTCGCGCCGTCCTCATCGGTCGGCAACTCAAATACATAAGTAGAGACACTCTGTCCATCCGGCGAGATGTCGCTGTTCGTAAGCGTACCGGTAATTCCATCATAGGTCTCCCCGGTGTCCTCATCCTCAACCGTTGCGGTCACGGAAAGCTCCGTCGCATTGGTCAGGTCAACGGAGAGGTATGCCTTGCTGGTCAGGATTACCTGTGACTCCGCACTGCTGTCCGCATAGTATTCCGTCACGGCCTGTGAGTACGCCAGCGCCGTGATCGTCGGCGCATTGCTGATGTTCGTCACCGCAGTTCCCGCAGCGGTCAGGCTTGTCAGCGTATAGACACCGCCGCCATACACCTGGAACTGACCGGTATACCGGCCGATCCCGCTGTCATAAGTCAAATCTGCATCCAAGTCAAATATCGTATCCGACTCGTATTTGATCACAAGCGTGTCAGAGCCGACATCCTCCGCCGTCAGCGCATTCCCGGCATCATCGGTCAGCGCCACATTCACATCCAGTGTGACCACTCCGGACTCCGGCAGCATGAAGTATGTCGCGGTCTCACCTTCCTCCAGCTCCGCCTCCGTGGAAATCCAGATCCGTGCGGTCAGGCCGAGTGTCACATTCAGCGTATAGGCAATGTCATCGGGAAGTCCGTATGCTTCCCCGTCGATATAAACATAAGCCAGCGTGTAGGTTCCGCTGCTGCTAAACCGGAAGGTTCCCGTCCATGTGGCACTCGACCGGTCAGAGGATACCAGACTCATGTCCGCGCTGGCCCGTGTTCCATCCTCAGAGAGGAACACACCCTGCACGGTTTCCACATCATCCAGCGCATCCAGAACGGTGCTGTAGAGCGTAACGCTCACATCCGCTGTGGTAGAATTTCCCGTGTCAAATATATTTGCACCGGAAACATAATCATCCCCGCTCACACTGCTCACGGAATACCCGCTCATCGTCACTGTGACCCGATCGGTATCATCGCCGCTCAGCTGGCTGATGGTATACTCCTTTCCGTCCAATGTCAGCGCCGTGAATACATAGGTTCCGGGCAGGGTAAGGGTAGTACTTGCCGTCCAGATCCCGTTTCCGTTCGCGTCGGTTCCCGTTTTGGTAAACGTAAGCGTCTCCTCCCGCTCACCCTGCGCGCTGCTCACCTGCCGCAGGAAATATCCGGTAACGGAGGTTGGCTCCTCATCGGCGGAAACGACGGCTGTCACGGTGACAGTCTGTGCCTCACCCGTGTAGTTCAGCTCACTCTGGTCTACCGTCACGGTTGCGGAAACACTCTTGGAAGCGAGCGCCTCATTGACCACCGCTTCCAGAGAGGCGGTCGTTCCAAACTGAAGATTCAGCTGCCCCACAATGTCACTCGCCGCGCTGGCCTGCTCATTTGTCAATTGGGTGCCATCCAGATAAACGATGGCTGTGATCCGCTGCGCCTCATTCTGCGTAAGCTTTGTGATGTAGCAGACCATTTCATCATATCCATCGTCATCTGTCTGCAAAATATAGTCGGATCCGCTGTTTCTCACCGTGATCGGCACCACACAGCGTCCGGAATCCTCCCATATATTTTCCGTATCCATATCGGCATAGGCGAGCACCGATCCGTTCTCATCCACAAAGGCAATCGTCATCGCCTCCAGCAGCTCCTGTGTCTGGAGCGTCGTGAGCGCGTCGTCTGTAGAGAAAACAAAACAGCTTCCCATACCCTGTGTGCTGGCCTCGCCGTTTGTCGTCAGGTTGTAGTCGTCCCAGACGCGGTCGTCACCGACATAGCCGACCACCTCGCCGTTCTCCGTGACGACATCGCCCTCCAGTGTCAGATAGCTCTCGCCCTCGGCGTTGGTGCGCACCCAGAGATCGACTGCAAAAGCGTAAGTCTCTCTGGCCGTGGCATCCGTCCCGGCAAACATCGCTCCGTAAATCGCATCGCTGTAGTCATCCCATGCCGTCACGCCCTCCGCACTCGTACTCACGTCCACTTTGGGGGGTAAGAGAATAACTGCCGGCAGTAACCGGAAGTTCCACATCCGTCGCCATCAGGGCACTCTGAATCCGTTCCTCTATGCGGTAGAGGCAGCCGCCATTGATGGAAACCGCCAGATCATTGTAATTTTTGATCACATAGCCCATCAGCTGACTGTCATCAATCGTCATCCCATTTACCGTGGCAGTGGAAACATCCGCCACAAAATCAAGAATTTCACTCAGGTCACTGTAGTACACCTTCGTCCCGTTATCGCGGTACGCCGCATAGTAACCGTATAGCTCATCCACATACGCGGCCAGCTTCGTCCGATCCTCTCCGTATCCAGCGAGATCTGTGATCGAGATCCCCGCTGCAGTCAATGTCGCCTCATCTGCTGCCAGAAGACTGTCCACTGTCCAGTCGTCATAGCTGCTGTTCGCACTCGTCTTCGCCTGCTGAAGCTGCGCGATCTTTACATAGGCCTCGCCCAGCTCCTCATAGGCTTCCTGCAGCTCCGCCGCCATCTGATAGACTTCCTCGATATACTCCGAGCAGTCTCCGTCACCGGCGCTCGCCCCCAGGAACGAAGCGGCATACTGCGAGACATAGGGACCCATCACGCCCGCAAGCGCGGAGATGTATTCCTCATTGTTGACGAGAGAATTGTAATCCTGATCCGCCATTGCCAGCTGCGAATAAGCTGCGCTCTTTAACGCGGCGAACTTTTCGTTCGCGTCCGCGCTCTCATAGTTCACATAAGAAATCGCGCGCACGCCGTAGAAAGCGCTGTCCTCAGATCCATTTCCGGAATCAACCTCCGGAATGACAAATTTCTGTTCGGTGTCCGGATCATAGGCCGTATAGGCAAAACTGTCTGTGTAGGCAGTAATTCTTCCGTCTGTTCCATAAGTAACCGCCTGAAGCGGGTTTGTGAGAAGACTGTACAGATTCAGGACGGAGGGGCGCAGGGTAATCTCGCTTAACCCATAGGAGGCATCCGAGAGATTCACCAAATTTCCCCATGTCAGGTTCGCCTTTGTCACCTCCTGCGCAGCGGAGGAATCTCCCACCGCCGACGTGTCCGGCTCCAGACCATCCAGATCGGAGAGCGCGATCTCCAGCGACCCGTTCGCGGTGAGCGTCGTCTCCACCCCGCTCACTTCCGGGTTCGTCGAGAGCGTCACCCATGCATAGGTGGAGCCCACCAGAAGGACAGCCGAGATGACCGTCATCCAGAGAACCGCCATGACCTTCGCCTTTGCCTTCGGAAGCAAAGCCTCCAGACGGCGGATGGCCCGCTGCGTCTCGGTCTGCGCTTTCGCATCTCCTTTTCTCCTTTTGAATTCTTTTTCTCCTGACATGTCTGTCTCCCCCCCCCTTGAGATTTTATACCTGGCTATTAATACGCATTATCAATCGTCAGCTTATTCCCTGTGTTGACCTTGTAAGTCGCGCCGTTGTACTGGATATAAAGACTGTCGATGACCAACGGCTGGTAGTTAGTGATCACGGTCTGATAAATAATGTTTTCATCAGAAGGATCCGTGGTTGTCCCCAGCTCTCCGTCTATGCAGGTCACATAATACGTCGTCTCCTCTGTCGTCACGCTGTAGTCTATGACCGGCACTTTATCCTTATCATAGGTTCCGAGAATCGTGCGGGCTGCCCCATAAGTACTGATCCATTTAGCTGTATTGCTTTCATCTCCGGTCACCCGCCCGAGAGCCATTCCGCCCACATCCTTGCTGTTATATGTCCCATAATCGATATGGCCTTCGGCATTGATCGCCGATGTATAAGCGAAATTCCGGGTTGCATAGTTCCCCGTACCGCTTCCGTACAGGATATTTCCATCGGCAATCGTTCCGTCATCGGCCACAACACCATCCTCCGCCGTGACCCAGACCGCCGGGGTCTCCTCGTCCGAGAGATAAATGTTCTGCGCATACATTCCCACCGCGCCGGTCGGCCTCTGCCATCCACTCTTTATTGCGTACATCAGACGGCTTGTACTGCTATACCAACCCTGCTTTTCAGTTCCATTCACGATAGCATAACGCGCCGTCCATGTAATATTGTCGGAATAACCGTCATTGTCATCATCTTCCCCCATTGCCAGACCACCGCTTCCGGTCACAGTGGAATAATTAAAGCTTTTCGCTTTATCGATAGCATCCACTGTTGCTGTCAGTTCCGATATCAGCGTTTTACTAATATTGTATGATCCGGTTGTTTTAAAAGCGATCAGATCGGTTATCAGTGTCCCGTCCGCCTGCCCGAACACCGGCAGCGTGCCTTCCTTATACTCCAGCGAGGCAAGCTTTGCCGTATACTCTGTCCCATCCACGGAATAGGCAAGCTCCGAATGATACTCACCCCAGAGGTTAAATCCAACGTCACCCGTTCCGAATGTCCACGTTGCGCCATCCCCTGAACTCTCCGCTGTCAATGTCTGAGACACCGGCGCCGTCTCCTCATCGTTATATACAATGCTATACCCGTAAGCTTCCGTGTTGTCCTCGTCCAGCGTATAGGTAAGCCCGTTAACCGTAAGTCCGTCGATAGCATCTCCCTCAAAATCTACGAGAACAACCGACACGTTGTCCGAAGCATATGTGGCCACCGCATAGAAGCTGTCGCTCGCGTCTGCGCTCTCAGCAGCCGCTACCGTGGTGGCGGCATAGCTTTCGGTCAGTTGAATATCTTCCGCATAGGTCGTGACCATCACATCTCCGTCATTCTGCTCCGCCTTCACGGTGTTTGATCCGGCAGCGGCTGCGTTTGTCTCCGTGATGTATACGGTCGTGACAATCTTCACTGTAATATTTTCTCCGGTTACATCCAGCTGACTGCTCATATCTGCGTCAACCGTCCCGTCCGTCACGGCATAGAGCTGCAGCGCGGTCAACTGGAAATTGCCCTCCAGCGCATCCCCATTCTCATCCGTAACATCAAAGGTCCACGCCGTCGCCCCGCTGGCATCCGTAGCTCCCATCACGCCATCCAGCGTATAGTAGGTATCCGTCGTCACATCATCCAGATCCTTGACGACCGCCTTGATGGCCCATCCCTCGGAAGAATTCAGCAGAGAGACCGCAAAGCTTCCTGTACCGCCGATCACGGTCTGCGTTCCGCTGCTCTCATCCATCTCCGTCAGGTTCGCCGCATACTCCGGCACCGACTCAATGTAGTAATGCACGACCAGTGACGGTGCAGATGTACTCGATGTGACAGACTCCGAGCCGATCATCAGGCTGCTGAAGCTGTAGGTACCGTCACTGTTGACCTCAAACTGGCCGGTGTAGGTCTTCGAGCTGCTGTTCCATGTAAGCGCTGTCTCCAGGTAACCCGCCGTGCTTCCGGCTCTTCCATAGCGGAGCTTCAGCTCGCTGCCTTCCGCCAGACCGTTGGTCCCGGCTATATTCGCCAGCGTGTTTCCGGCATTGTCCGAGATCGTGGCAGACACATTTACCGTGTAGGTCTCGCCATCCTCATAGACGATGCTGGTATTTCCTTCCTCAAAACTCGCGCTGCTCAGCCGCACGGACGCCCGAAGCCCCATGCATGTCGTCAGCGTTTTCTGCATGGACGACGGCACATCATACAGGTCGTTTCCGATGTAGAAATATTTCAGTGTATAGGTGCCGGAGGATGTGATCGATGCACTCCCCGTCCATGTAAGCTTATCATCCGATCCGGAGAGCACCGCATATGTATATTTCCCGCTGTCCGAGACAAACACGGCGCGAACTTCCTGATCTCCCTCATAAGCCGTGTCAAAGGTAAGTGTCACCGGGACACTGATCTGGCTGTCCGCCGTAAACACGGTATAGTCCGACGAGGCGTAATCCCAGTTCGCTGTGGTCAGCCCGATTCCGTTCACCGTCACGGTGACCGGATCCTCCAGCTCATACTCCACGCCATCCAGCGACACATGTGTCAGCACATAGGTTCCCGCCGACGGGAAGGTGTAGGTCATCGTCCACTCTGTATCACTTGAATTACTCTTTTCAAAGGCAATCTCTCCCTGCCTCAGCGCCTGGCTGCCCTCGTTGATCTGGCGGCCATAGGCGGCGGTCACATTCGAATAGGTCTCAGAGCTGTTTACGGTCAGCGTGACCGTCGTCGTCATATCGTCACTGTTGTCTCCCCATGTATGCTCCGTCACATCCGCCTGGGCCGTCACGGAAACCGATTCATTATACAAATCCCCGTCCTCTGCCCCGGCAGTCGTCAGATTTGCGGTGCTGGCAAACTGCAGATTCAGCAAACCGGTAAAATCTGCCGCTGAGGATGCCTCCGCATTCGTGACAACCGTTCCGTCAAGATAAAGCAGAGCCGTGATCGGGACAGCCTCATTCTGGTTCAAGGCAGCAACATAATAGACATCATTGGTCACATCCGTGTACTCCCCGGTCTCATTTCCGTTTTCATCCAGAACCGGCGTCGTCTCCCCAGTCGCTTCCTTGTAAACATTGCTGCCGGAATTATCCACTGTCAGAGGAACCGTCACCCGGCCGCTCTCATCCTCATAACAGTTATCGGTGTCAAAACCGGCTGTCGCCAGCTTTGTTCCTGTCTGTGTGTTGTAAAACACTACAGACATCGCCTCCAGCATATTCAGCACTCTGACGCGTTCCTCCGCGGAAGAATAATAGAAAACATAGCAGCTTCCGCTTCCCTGCGTAGAGGAGGTTCCGTAGATCATGCTGTCGTCATACTCTGTCCAGATACGGTTGGAGCCCTCATAGCCTGTGATATTTCCATCCGAATCCTTTGTAACCGCCCCATCCAGCACCAGATAAGTCGTCCCCTCCGCGTTCGTGCGCACCCAGAGATCGATCGCCATACCGTAGGTCTCTCCGGCCGTTGTAATCTCACTGCTCACCTCGGTATCCTCCGGTGAACCGGAAATCGCATCCGGCACATCGTTCGCGGTTGAAGTGGTGGACACCTTCATCTGGATATACAGGTCGTCATCGCCGAAATATGCCTGGTAGGTAAAATGAGTTTCCAACACATCCGTATTCATCGAATAGCTGATCAACTCCTCAAAATCATACAAAAGACCTTCCGTCAGCTCCACATAGGCGACTTTTCCTGCTTTCTGTGCTGTCGTGGTCTCCGGGAAGCACAGGAAATCAATGATAACCCACATGCTCTGAATCTGTGTCCACGAATACGTTGTGGAAGAACCGTCGCCCTTATAAATGTAATTCGCGGTTGAATACGGGAACAGCTCCTCCAACACGGGCTTAACATCCGCCCATAAAACTGCATTGCCGGAAAGCTCACTGTTGTAAAGCGACTTCGCCTTTTCCGTGTCCGTTTCAAGACGGGTAAGCAATGCCAGATAGGAATCCCAACCGGTCAGTGTGATTCCTTCTGCCTCCCACTCCGCCTCCGTTTTCCCCTTCAGGTCGGCCAGCGTATACGGTGTATAGTTTTTCGTCCCCTCATCCGCACCGTACTCGCTGTACTGGTAAATTTCCGCGATTGCCACATACGCATCGCCAAGCTCGTTTGCCGCTGCGCGGAGGTCCAGATACATATTGTAAATGTCCTCCGTATATTCCGCGAAATCCGGTGCGTCACCCGCATTTATCTTGTAATCGAGGTAATCTCCCACCATTGCGACGAGCGCTTCCATATAGCCGCTGTTTGAGGAGGTGACCGCCGCGTAGGCGTCCTCCGCCAGCGCAAGATCGATCTGAGCCGTTTCGATCAGTTTTGTCATATCCGCCGCGCCGGTAGAGCTCGTCTGCACCGTGCCCACCGCACGCACGCCGTACTCCGGCGTACTTCCGATAATCTGCCACAGACTCTGTGTCTCATTCCATGTCGCATAGCGAAGTGAGGCATTCAGCGTGCTCACACGCCCGTCTGTACCGTATCCGGCCGCCAGCAGCGGATTCGTCCGCAGATAATTATCATTCAGTCGGGATGGATAAATCACAAGATCCTCCAACCCGTAGGAGGAATCTGAAAGGTTTACCAGATTTCCCCATGTCAGATTGGAAACCGTCATATCCTGTACAGCGGAGGAATCTCCCACCGCACTGGTTGCAGGCTCCGTCCCCTCTGATCCGGAAAGCGCAATCTCCAGACTTCCGTTTCCGGTCACCGTCGCAGAAACCCCGCTCACCTCCGGGTTGGTTGAAAGCGTCACCCATGCATAGGTGGAGCCCACCAGAAGGACAGCCGAAAGGACCGTCATCCAGAGAACCGCCATAACCTTCGCCTTTGCCTTCGGAAGCAAAGCCTCAAGACGGCGGATGGCCCGCTGCGTCTCGGTCTGCGGTCGGCCCGTCACGGTTTCCCTCCCCGTATCTGCAGAGGAAGAATCCGGATGCCGCGTGTACCCCCCCCGCCCATTTTTGCAAGGTTCATTTTCGCTTTTCTCTTTCTGATTTTTTTCTCTCCCGACATAACTCTCTCCCCTGATACTATTTAAAATTCACTTGTCGTCTTTCTTTTATGTAATGCTGTCATTACCACCGCTACCACCACAACCGCTGCCGCCATCGCGCCCACGGCCATGAGTATCATCTGTCTCAGCGTAAACGGCAGGGAGCTTGTGGTTCCATCTATGATATAAGCGTTTCCATCGACATCCGTCAGCGTCACATCTCCCCCGTACTGTCCGTAGAGATCCTGCGAAATCACCGCCTCCGTCGTTGCGATTCCGTCCACATCCAGCGCGAGAACATACTTTCCGCCGGTCTCAGACAGGGAAAACGCGGCGGTTCCCGAATCCGAGACGATCGAGGAACCCAGTTTTTCCAGCTTCCCGGATTTTACGGCATACAGAGTGGCAACCCTCCCGGCATTTTCCGCGCCCACCGGAATGTAGACCGTGGCGTTCAGCGTGGTATTCCCGATCGTTACCGTAAAGCTGTCCGCATCGCCGATCTCCTTCTTCCACGAGGAAGATACCGTCTCATTTTTCTCCACACTCACGGAAAGATCCTGTTTTTCGGACAACGCCTCCTCTGTCTGGTCAGCCAGTGCAATCTGCCACACGGTGTCATCCCCGGTATGAATCGTCAGCACAGCCTCCTGCCCATAAAAAGAAGACAGGACACCCGCTGCCAGCTCCGTTTTTCCGTAATACACATCAACCGTCGCGGAAGAATCCATGTCCTCCGTCACATCCGTCAGCTCTTCCCACCCGGCATCGTCTTCGATGACAGCCGAAACCGTCACCTCATCCGAGAGACCCGCTCCGCTGTCGTCCGCATATTCATAGCTTGTGCGGCTTACCGTGATATCCGCGGCATCCGTGTGGTAATATTCTTTATTTGAAATCTCACCCGTGTAGCTCTCCTCCGAGCCGGACACAGCCTCCGATATCGCCTCTTTCACACCCGACTGCGCCGATCCGCAGTCGATTGTCGCGAGAAGGCTGCACCCGCCAAACGCCCTGTCACCGATGGTTTCCAGTGAATCCGGCAGGTACACAGAGGTAAGGGATGTGCATCCGTAGAAAAACCAGTATGGCAGCTCTGTAATATTTCCGCGTATCGTTGCAGAAGACAGACCGGTGCAGTACGCAAAGGCCATCGCACCCAGCTCCGTCGTCGATTCCGGCAGTACAGCACCGCCCAGAGAGGAACAGCGGAAAAATGCCCGCTCCCCCAGACTGACAAGCGACGATGGGAAACGCACTGCCGACAGCGAAGTACATCCCTCAAACGCACTCTTCCCGATGGACGACAGGGAAGACCCGAATGTCACCGTACACAGGCTGCTGCACTCCGAAAACGCAACATTCCCTATGCTCACCACGGAATCCGAAAGCGTCACGGCCGTCAGAGCCGTACACTGGTAAAAACTCAGCGCACCGATATGCGTAATCCCGTCTGCAATGACAAGCGTCCGGATCGACCCGCAGCTGTCATGCCACGGCGCCGGGTCGGACTCTGAGTAATCCGTCATGGCTCCGCTGCCGCTGATCGTCAGCGTATCGCCATCCAGACTCCACACCGCATTCGCTCCGCAGGATCCCGAGAGAAAAGTCATTCCCTCCACATCTTCATTGCGGACGGTATTGTTATATACCTCCACCTCATTCGCCCGGACGCTGACTGCCGATACCTCTGCCAGCACCGCACAGATCACAATCAGAAAAATTATGTTCCGGAAATTCTTACTCCTGTACATTCGAGGCCATATCCTTTCTGCTTCTCCTGTAAATCACTGCCGCTCCGATGCAAATCGAGACGACGGACCAGATGTGTCCCATGGAAAATATCCACACCACCGCAGTTGCGCCTTCGCGGAACCACTGTAAAATAAAGCGGCAGATACCGTACAAAAACATATACCATCCGTAAAGCGCTCCCCGTTTTCGGGGATCCCCTAAAAAACGGATCAATATCACCGCAAGAACCGCAGCTGTCGCCATCTCCACAATCTGGCTGGGGAAATGGATCGTCAGCGTCCGGCTGTCATAGAGCCTGATCCCGCCGCAGCGGCCCTCGATCCGGCAGCGCACCTTCTGAAGAACAAGCATTGCGCACTCTGCCGGAGCAAAGAGATCCAGCGCGTCAGAGACAGGCATTTTTATGATCAGCGCGATCAGCATGATCGCAAACGGCGTGAAGAACACTCCGCCGTACCATGAAAGCCCCGACCACTGCCCGTTTTCGATCAGATACATAAGCTTTGTCGCATACACCCCGCAGACAGCGCCCAAAACGGCGATGACCGCAAGCTTCCAGACACGATGATGATAATTTCTGTTTGCCAGCAGCATTGCAAGGAGCATTGCCCCTGCTCCGACTGCCAGTGAAAGATACAATACCGTCATTTACTTCTCCCTTTACGGCTCATTCGTCGTATAATAGCTCGTCGTGGTTCCGGCGGTATCAACGCTGTCAACAGCGGTTCCGGTTCCGGAGGAAGTACTGGTTCCGGTCTTGACATCCTGCACGGTCGTCACGACCAGATAAATCGTTCCCTGCCCCGTGGAGGATTCACTCGACACCAGCTCAAATGTCGGTGTGGCCAGCACCGGATTGCTGACTGTAAGCGTCTTCGGCGCAGTGTAAGTGGTCCCCGTGTTGTACACGATGGTACACGGCGTAGTCGACGTGTCATAGCTGCTGTAGGTCTGAACCAGCCAGCTCGTCAGTTCGTATGTATCCAGCGTCCCGTTCAATTCTCCGGTCCAGCTGTAGACTGTGGTAGTCGTCGTCCGCGCATAATTCGTATACGTTGTCGTGCTTCCGCCGCAGCTGCTGGACGACGTAACAGACGTATATACATATTCAGTGGAGTTCTCACTGCTCTCCTTGGTCATCTCACTCTGGTCCGGATAATCAGAACCGTCGTCAATGGTGAACACCTCCACCTCATCCGTGTCAAGCGTCACGCTGAAGGCGGTACCCCGCCCGTTATTATCATTGAAATCCGGAAGCGTCCATGCCCCTGCGAGCAGAGAGTAGTTATCCGGCTCCGCATAGGTAATCTGCGGCTTGAAGCCATTGCTGGTCTTGATCTGCACAGGATTCGTGATGTCAACCGTATACGTCACACCCTGATAAGTCATGTCGATCGTCTCAAAGGTCGCGTTCACACTGTATCGCGTGCTGGCTCCGCTGGTGCTGTCCTGTCCGCCGCCCACGCTGTTCATGTAGGCTGTACTCTCCGTGTTGTTTGCTGACCACGACATCGTATAGTCATATGCTGCCGTAGTATCCTGCACGGTATAGGATGCTTCCGAGAAATTGCTCCCGGCGCCCGTCAGCTTCATCGTCACCTGGCTGGCCGTGTAGGATGCCGAACAGCTGGATGACTCGGCCTGATGGCCGATCAGCACATAGTAATCCTCATAGTAGTTGCTGAAGTAGATATAATATTCATTCGTCGAGCTTCCCAGATTTACATAGTACTGTACTCCCGCCTCCGGATTCGTCCCCGTAACCGTGACGGTCGGAAGCTGTGTCGTCAGCGTCGCGTAAGGCGCCTGGCCCTCCAGAACGGCATGCGCTGCGCTGGTCGTATACTCATAGCTGCCGCTGCGCGAAATCGTCCATGTATAAGTGACGTCTCCCACTGTCAGGCTGAACTCCTGTGCCGCATATTCCCCGGCGACCTGAAGCGCTGCCGAGGCAGTGTAGGCAGTTCCATCTCCGCTCTCCTCTGCGCTGTAAGACAATATGATATCTTCTACACTTAAATCTTCTGATGTATAGCCTCCATATGTCTCATTCGACCCCTCCGTAAAGGCAAGCGTCAGCGACACATCAGATACATCCTCGATTGCCGCACCCTCGTAATCCGTGATCACAAGATCGGATGTCAGGGTCTGCTCATCCATAAAGTACAGATCCTCATCCTCGCCGAACGCCCATGTCTGGCCATCCGCAAAGGAGGCATACACTGTCACCACAACCTTGATCTCCGGTGAGTCGCTAATAATCAGTTCCCACGGATTCTCGTCCGTATACTCCACCATATCGGAATCGTACACACCGCCTATTTTAATGGCGGTAAGCGTCCATGTCCCGTCCTGCGTATACTCGCCGGTGTCCGAATTCAACGTTGTGGGGACAGCGAAGGTATAGGTGCTGATACCCGTCTCGTCATCTGTAACCACATCGATATAAGAGGACTCATACTGTTCCGCCGTACTCCGGCCTTTTCCGGTGCTTCTGCCAAACACCGCGGTCACAGATGTGGGCGCACCCGCGTCGCTGATCTCAACTGTAAAGGTTGCATCATTTTCCGAAGCAAAAATGTAATCGTCCGAGGCTCCGACCGCTGTCACAGACCCCTCGACATAGGAGGGCGGTGTGGCAGTCGATGCCCGGATCACCGATGCGCTCGTCGTCGCCGTCACCGAGTTACCAAGCACAGAAACGTAGGAGAACTTCCATGTTCCCGTGCCGGACACGGTTCCCTCGCCGACATAACAGCCATACTCATCCGACCACGTCAGATTTGCAGAGACCATGCCGTTTGACTCCAGCGCGGATCCCTCTCTCAAATAAACCAGCTTCTCAATGGTTCCGAGATCTGAGAGGATATTCCCCTGATCATCCGTCACCGTCAGCTGCACGCGGAAGTTTTCATTCTGTCCCGGCGTATAGAGGTAATCCAGCGACTGCGTCGTGCGGAGCGCCGTATACTCATTCCCCTCGGAATCATACAGGGTCTCATAGTAATAATCCGCTTCATCGAGCAGATGCACGAGGTACACCGAAACCCGGATGCCGAGAGTGACCGTGACAACGACATCCTGCGTCACCGCCGTATAGTTTCCGTCAAGAATCAGATATTCCAGTGTATAGGTGCCGGATGTGGAGAACGTCGCCGTTCCCGACCATGTCCCGCCCGTCCCGTCATAGGAGAGATCCGCATACTGATATCTCCCGGACTCGGAGACATACACTGCCCGCACGGTCTGCGGCATCGCCGCCTTATCCGCAGTGGCAAAGGTAACCGTCATCTCTGTCGTTCCTGTCCTCTCGGTGGAAAGAATCTCATAAGCAGAGCAGGTGATACTGCTGACATTGTATCCGCTGACCTCCACCGTCACCGGCTCATCCAGATCAATTTCGGCGCCGTCGATGGTCAGGCTCTGCAAAACATATGTCCCCGGCGCGGCAAAGGTATAGTCCGCCGTCCAGACATCATTCTCGTCGTCATAGGTAAACGTCATCGTATCCTGCCGGGTTCCCTGCGTGGAAGTGATGCTTCGCAGGAAAAATCCGGTCATGGTTGAGGCCTCTGTTCCGCTTACCTTTACGGAGACGGTCGTCGTCATATCGCTCCCGTTGTCCACACACTCGTCATAGTCAAATGTGAGCGGAGAGGCCGTCGCTGTCACGGTACGGGTCGCGTTTTTCAGCTCCGAGTTCCCGACGGTATCCAGAGACACGCTGCTTCCAAACTGGATATTTAAGTTCCCGGTGATTTCCTCAGCCGCAAGCACCTGTGTATTGGAGAGATTTGTTCCGTCCAGATACACTACCATCGTGATGCGCATCGCCTCATTTGCCACCAGCGCTGTGATTCCGGTACTCTCCGTGCCGTCTTCATTCGTGTAGGTCTGGCCTCCGCTTTCAATCGTAATCGGAATATAGTATTTTCCGCTGCTGCTATAGGAGTATTCTGTGTTAAAGACCGCTGTCGCCAGAAGGTTGTTCGAAGAATCCAGAAAAGCGATCTTCATATTTCCCATCAGCTCCAGCACCGTATTCGCCTGCTCCGGCGTATCCGCGTAAAGCACATATACGCTGCCGTTGCCCTGCGTGGTACTGTTTTCATCCAGGTCATCGCTGTCCTGCCACACACGGTTTGCCCCGGCATTGTCCGCGTTCTCTGCAGCGACTGTCTGCGTATCGATCTCCACCTGTTTCACATAGCGGGTCACATCGCCGGTAATCGCCACCAGCACTCCCGTATCAAACGTATACCATGTAATCACGCCGGAATCGAGATCATCGTCTGTCACAGCGTCGACACTCACCGATGTCCCGCTCTCATCCGTATAGGTAACCGTGTAGACGGTATACTCTGTATTATCGACTGTGACTGTGACATCACTCTGCGTGCTGGTCGTCTGCACATTGCTCTGGAGTGTCAGCACGCTTCCCTCTGCATTCGTCCTCACCCAGAGATCAACGGCAAACGCATAGGTTTCCTCCGCGGTCGGATCTGTTCCCGGCCAGCCGGAGGTATCGCTGCTTCGGATTTCCGTGTAGTCTCCGCTGTAGGTATTCGTGCCTGCCGCACGCTGGGCGGTGTAAATGTTTGCCGTAACCGTCTGCGTCTGCGTTCCGAAAGTTGAAAGGTAAACCTTTGCGGTAACGGACACTCCCTTCGCATACATATAGGTGCCGTTGCGCCCCTCGAAGTTATAGATAGACCCCTCCTGGATCACGACCTCCTGTGTCCCGCTAGTGAAATTGGAGGCATTTCCGATGGTGATACTGCTGATCTTCGTTCCGCCGATTGTGGTCGTGTTAATCGTGACCAGACGATTCAGCATGGAAGAAATCTGTGACCATGTAATCGTCGTCCCGTCGTTCTCATATGCATTTTTCAGCGTGAGCATGGACGCAACGTCCTTCACCAGCTGATTGTAATCGCTCTTATACTCTGCAAGAGAGGTCAGGCTCACCCCGGCCGCCGCCAGCTGCGCCTCACTCGCCGCCATAAGCGTATCAAAGGTAAAGGATTCTCCCGTCGACAGCGCCTGCGCATTTGCGAGCGCCGTATAGACCTCGCCCTCCTGGCGAAGCACAGTGAGAAAATCCGCCATCATGGCATACAGGTCGGAGACATAGGTACTCACATCCAGCGTGCTGGTATTCCCGTTGGTGCTCATCTTTTCGCCCAGATAGGCGCCCATCAGGCCTGTCAGTGTGTTAACATATGTGCTGTTTCCTATAATGGCCTGATAGCTGCTTTTTACCTGTTCCTGTGTATTCGCCGCCTCCTCCAGAAAACCGTACAGCTCAGAGGTCGCAGACAGGTTTTCATAGGTCACGGTCGTGATGGCCCGCACTCCGTAGTAATCGTTGCTGACCACTTCCGTCTCATTACCGCTCTCATCCTCCATCGTCTCCGTCGGCACCACCCATGCCGCCTCCGTCTCTGTGGTTGCTTCCTGCCACAGAGCAAAGGCGAAATCGCTGTCCGATGTATAGGAACTCGCGCGGCCGTCCGTACCGTAATCCACACCCTTCAGGAGCGCAGTATAAGCGGTGCTCAGAGTCGCGGGCCGGAGTGTCAGTTCCTCCAGGCCATATCCGTCGGAGAGATTCACCAGATTTCCCCATGTCAGATTCGCTGCCTTCACAGACTGCGCCGAGGAAGAATCTCCCACTGCGCTTGTCTCCGGCTCCAGTCCGTCCATATCTGACAATGCAATCTCCAGACTGCCGTTTGCCGCGACCGTTGTGGAAACGCCGGTCACCTCCGGATTCGTCGAGAGCGTCACCCATGCGAAAGCCGAGCTCACTAAGAGAACCGCTGATATCACAGTCATCCAGAGAACCGCCATCATCTTCGCCCTTGCTTTCGGAAGCATATCCTCCAGGCGGCGAATGTTGCGCTGTGTCTCCGATTGCGACATACCCGCTGTTCTGTTCTCTGCGTAGTTTTCTTTTCTGTACTTCTTCGCGATCATACACAAACTCCTTATATAACCGTCTGCCCGGCGCCCCCCTCCGCCGAAACCTCCTCATTCTGTGCTGTCAATTCCTCTGTCTCAGACTCCCCGCTCTCCGGCAGCAGCTCCTCCGCCGCCAGCTTCTCCTTCTTCCTTTTATTCAGGCGTGTCATTACCACAGCTACCACCACGACCGCCGCCGCCATCGCGCCCACGGCCATGAGAATCATCTGCACAAGCGAAAACGGCAGAGAGCTCGTCGTGCCTGTAACCACATAGCTGTCATATGTAATCAGTTCATCCCCATAGTTTGCGGCATCATCCGCAGAGATCAGTGCCGTTGAGACATCAACTCCCTCCACATCGATCCCGGTCATATAGGTTCGGCTGCTGTTGATATTCGAAAACCAGAAGGTGACGAGGCCGCTCTGTCCGGCATAGACAGACTGCAGCGGCGTCGAATCACGGCCGGCGAAAAGAGAGACAACCCCGCCGGCGTGCCCGCTCCCGAAGGGCAGCGACACGCTGCACTGGAAATTCACATCGGAACCGAAGGACAGCTGAAATGCCTCCGCGCCCTTCAGAATCCGTTTCCACCGGAATCCGACCTTCTCCTTTGCGGTCACCTCCGCACTCATATCATAACTGTCATAAAACGATGTCCCGGCCAGATCGTCATTTTCCATTTCCCAGATCACACCGTTTTCCATGGTAACTTTTAAATCCGCGCCGGAGTCCGCCACCGCTTCCAGAAATTCCCCGGTCAGGGCGGTCTCTCCGCCGGTCATCATGAGCTCGATTGCATCCACCGCCGCCATCTCCGCGTCGATGACACCGGTCAGCTCCTCTGAAGTCGCCGTTCCGTCGATAATGCTCAGATATTCAATCAGGGCGGAAAGTCCTTCCGCATTGATCACCGTCATGGACACGGTTCGGCTCTCCGATGTAATCTCCCGATCCTCCATGTCGAGCAGATACAGGATCTCATCGGAGATCACACAACCGCTCTGGCTGAGAACGCCGTAGGAACGGATCCGGTAGACGCCGTCCTCCACCTCTTCCTCCTCCGTATCCCGGTAGGTGTAGAGAACGGATCCGTCATAGTCTTTCACGCCGTCCTCATCGATCGGCGCACCATCCCCCTGCGCCGCGGCCAGAAGCGTGTTCGCGCTCCCCTCCGCACAGGCAAGCGAGGTGAGCGACTCACATCCGTAAAACGCTTTCTCACCGGCGGAAGTAATGCTCTCGCTCAGTGCAACGGCTCCCAGAGAATTGCAGCTGTAAAATGTCCATGTCGGCAGCGTGCTGACGGATGCGCCGATATCCGCCTGCGCCAGACCGGAACAGTAGGCAAAGACTGAGCTCCCCATCTCCGTGACCGAGGAGGGAACCGTCACCGCGAGCAGGCTCTCGCAGCGGTAAAACGCCTCCGTCCCCAGAGACGTGAGCGTCTCCGGCAGACCGATAACGGTCAGCGAAGTACAATAGCGGAATGCGTCCCTTCCGATTGAGGTCACGCCGGACATCTCCGCGGAGAGAAGCGAACTGCACTCCGCAAACGCATAGTCGCCCACATCCGTGACGCTCTCCGCCAGAGAGACGCTCGTCAGGCTCTCGCACTCGTAAAAGGCGGCATATCCCACATTTTCCACGCCGTCCTTCACCACCACGGCGCGGATCTCATCCCGGCACTCAGACCATGGCGTCTCATCCGGATCCGAATAATCCGGCATCACGCCGCTGCCGCTCACCGTCAGCGTGCCGCTGCCGTCCAGCGTCCAGGAGAGATCTCCCGCGCTCCCGCTCTCAGACGCGTGCGCCGCCAGCGTCCCCGCGGTCAGCAGCAAAGCCAGCGCCAGGACCAGTCCCGCGCTCCAGATTATCAGATTTCGGATTCGATTCATGTTGGTACCTCGTTCTTGTGTTTTTTAGTAAGGGTTGCTGATCGTCAGCTTGTTGCTCAGATCCACCTTGTAGGTCACATCGTGATACTTGATGTAGATCTCATCGATTACGACCGGCTCGTAGTTGGTGATCACGGTCTGGTAGAGAATGTTCTCATCCTCCGGGTCTGTGGTGGTGCCGTAGGTGCCGTCCGTGTAGGTGACATATTCATCGGTGTTGTAATTGTACACCGGCTCCTCCACCGTGTCGTATGTGCCCAGCAGGGTCTTTTCCAGTCCCGTCACATTTGTCAATGACTTGGTGGAATCGGTATCGCCGCTCACTTTCCCGATGATCATGCCATAGTTTGTGTATCCATTATATTTGTTATCATAAATCCGGCCGGCGCTGTTGATCGCGGACGTGTAGGTAAAGCCGCGCATATAGATACTGCTCTTTGAACTGCCCAGAGCCAGGTAATCTCCCGTCACCGTCCCGTCGTCGCTCACCAGTCCGTCCTCCGCCGTCAGCCACACCGCCGGCGCGTCGGAACTGATGTAAATATTCTGGGCGTACATCTGCACATACCCCTTCGGCAGGTACCATCCGTTTAATTTGGTCACCAATTTTGTATTTAAATTGCCGCTCATAGGCATCCCGAACTTGGCCGTCCACTCAAAATTGCCCTCGTCCGTAGTTGTAAAAGTTACTTTTTCTGTCGTCCCGGTATAGTTAAACCATGTCGAACCGTCTGTCAGAGTCGTGCTTGTGCTCACAGCACCGGTGGTGTTCGAATGAGTTAGCGTCCCATCGCTTTTCCCCAGCTTCGGCAGATCGCCCGTCTCGTAGATCAGCGGCGCCAGGCTCACCTGGTATCCCGCATCCCCGACCGTGTAGGTCAGGGTAGCCTCATACTCGCCCCAGAGGTTGAAGCCGATGGCGTCCTCGCCGAAGGTGTAGGTCACGCCGTCCGCACTCTCATCCGCCGCCAACGTGGCGGTCAGCGGCGCCTGTGTCTCATTGTAGACGATGGTATAGCCGTAATCCGCTGTAGTGTCCGCATCCAGCTCGTACTCCAGATCCGTCACCGCAAGCCCCTCGACGGCCTCGCCCTCGAAATCCTCCAGCACCACGGTCAGCTCGCCAAGGTCATAGGAAGCCACCGCGTAGAAATTGCTGCTCGCGGCCGTCGTCGATGTCACGCTGCTGATGCTGGTGGCCTTGCTGCCGGTCAGGGTGATGGCGCTCTCTGCGGTCACCGACGCGCCGGTGTACGCCGTGGTCTCCGTCCCAACGCTCTCATCCGCCAGACCGTAGGTCTCCGTGATGTAGACCGTGGTCACGATCTTGGCCGTGATGGCCTCATCCTCCGTATTGATCGCGCCGCTTTGCTCTCCCTCCGTGCCTTTCCCGTTGCTGTCATAGGTCACCGGATAGAGCTGCAGCTCCATAAGCTGGAAATTCCCTTCCAGCGCCGCGCCATTTTCATCCACCGCCGCGAAGGTCCATGTGGTGAGGCCCGAATCCGCGTCCGACTCCGTGATCTCACCCGACAGTGTGTAAAGCTCATCTGCGGTCACATTATCCACGTTCTTTATGACCGCCTTGATCGCCCAGCCCACATCCGCATTCAGCATCTGCACGCAGAATCTGCCCGTACCGCCGATGACGGTCTGGGTCGCCTCCGTGAGGTTCGCCGCGTACTCCGGCTCAGCCTCCACATAGTAGGCGGAGACCAGAGACGGTGCGGAGGTGCTGGATGTGACAGACTGGTCGCCGATGCTCAGGTAACTGAAGCTGTAGACGCCGATGCCGCTCACCTCGAACTGTCCGGTATAGCTGCCCGATGTGCTGCTCCATGTCAGCCCGGCCTCCAGATACTCCGTCGAGCTTCCGGTCTTCGCGTAGCGCAGCTTGATCTCGCTGCCCTCCGCCAGGCCGCCGGTACCCGCGATGTTTCTGAGGACGCTTCCGCTGTTGTCCGTGATTGTCACGGACACAGACACCGTGTAGGCCTCTCCGTCCTCATAGGTGATCTGCGTCGTTCCCTCGTCAAAGTCCGCACTGGAAAGGCGGATCGTGGTGCGCAGCCCCATGTATGTCGTCAATGTCCTCTGCATGGCCTCCGGGATATCATAGATATCGCTGCCCACATAGAAGTATTTCAGTGTATAAGTGCCGGACGCTGTGATTGTCGCGCTGCCCGTCCACGCCTGGCCGTCCGCACTGGTCAGCGTCGCGTAGATGTATTTGCCGCTGCTGCTTACAAAAGCCGCCCTCACAGTCGAATCACCGGTATACTCCGACGCGAAGTTCACCGTCACCGGCACACTCACCAAGCTGTCCGCCGTGAACACCGTCTGGGATGCCGAGGAGTAATCCCAGCTGACGGAATTCAGCGTGAGGCCTGCGACCGTCACCGTGACGGCCTCCTCCAGCTCATACTCCGCGCCGTCGAGCGTCACATGCGTCAGCACATAGGTTCCCGCGGACGGGAATTCGTATGTCATCGTCCAGACGCTCTCATCCTCCGTGCTCTGCACCAAAGAGACTGTCTCCTGCTTTAACGCCTGGCTTCCGCTGTTGACCTGACGGCCGTAAGCGGCAGTCACAGTCGAAGGAGCGGAGCCCTCCACCTTCAATGTAACCACGGTGGTCTGATTATCATCGTCCATGCCCCATGTGTGCTCTGTCACATCCGCCTCGGCTGTCAGCTGCACGGACTCATTGTAGAGATCGCTGTTCTCGCTGCCGGCCGTCGTCAGTGTCTCACTGCTCGCAAACTGCAGATTCAGCTTTCCGGTGAGATTCTCAGCCACCGTGGCATCCGCGTTTGTAACGCCGGTTCCGTCGACATAAAGCAATGCCGTGATGGAGACCGCCTCGTTCTGCTCCAGCGCAGTGATATAATAGGTATATTCCGACACCTCAACGGTCTCTGTGACGGGATCTCCGTTTATGTCCACCACAGGCTCCCCGCTGTCATCCAGCACCTCGACCTCCTGCGTCCCGGTCACCACACTGTACACATTGGCGTCCGTGTGATCCACCACCAGAGGCACGGTCACGCGCCCCGCGCTGTTCTCATAATAATTGTCGGTGTCAAAACTGGCGGTGGCCAGCTTCGTCCCGGTCTGGGTGTTAAAAAATACCACCTTCATCTGTTTGATCATGTTCAGGATGTTCGTCAGTTCCTCCGCGGAGGAATAGTAGAACACATAACAGCTGCCGCTGCCCTGCGTGGCGGAAGTCCCGTAGATCGTGCTGTCGTCATACTCCGTCCAGATGCGGTTCGAGCCCTCATAGCCGACCACATTCCCGGAGCTGTCCGTGACAGTCGCCCCGTCAAGGAGCAGATAGGAAGTCCCCTCCGCATTGGTCCTCACCCAGAGGTCCACCGCCATGCCGTAGGTCTCATCGGCAGTGGAGGAGCCCAGACCCGCGTCCGTATCCTCCGGCGAAGCGGAGATCGCATCGGAAACCAGGTCGTTGGAAGACGTGGTGGACACCACCATGGTGATCCAAAGGTCTTTATCTGAAAAATACTTTTGATAGGTAAAATGGGCCTCCAGTTTGCCCGTCGTCATGGAATAGCCCAGCAGCTCCTCAAAATCATAGAGCAGGCCCTCCGTGAGGTGGACGTTTGCCGTGTGTCTGTTTATCGTCGATTCGGAATCGCCCGACATATTGATAAAGAGTATCGCCGTAGACGCGCTCATAAGCTCAGACCATGAATAAACCGTGCTGTATGTGCTGCGGGTATATGTCGCCGTCGAATAGGGGAACAGAGCCGCAAGCTTCGGCTGAAGCGTGCTCCACGACACAGAGCTCCCGGCCAGAGCGCTGTTGTAGATCGTGAGCATCTGCGCAGTGTAGGTATTCAGGCTTTTTACCAGAGCCAGATAGTCGTCCCAGCCGGTCAGGGTCACGCCCTCCGCCTCCCACTCGGCCTCAGTCTTTTCCTTCAGTTCGTCCAGTGTCCACGGCGTATAGAGCTTTTCGCCCTCCTTGGCGCCGTAAATATTGTACTGATAGATTTCCGCCACAGCCACATAGGCCTCGCCCAGTGTGTCCGCCGCGGCCGAGAGATCCACATACATATTGTAGATATCGCCTGTATAATCCGCGTAGTCGTGCGCATCGCCGCCATTCAGCTTGTAATCCAGATAATCGCCGACCATCGCCACAAGCGTACTCATATATCCGCTGTCGGATGAGACCACCGCCGCGTAGGCATCCTCCGCCGCCGCCAGCTTTGTCTGCGCGGCCGCTCTCAGCGTCGCCAGATCCGCCTCGCCGGTGGATGTCGTCTCCACGGTCGCCACAGCGCGGACGCCGTACTCGCCGGAGACCTGCCAGTATCGATAATCTGCATCCCAGATCGTGTACCGCAGCGCGTTATTCAGGGTCGTGATTCGCCCGTCCGTCCCGTAGTCCACCGACATGAGCGGGTTCGTGCGGAGTGACGAGGTGTTGAGCCTTGAGGGGTAGAGCGTCAGGTTATCCAGCCCGTAGGAGGAATCCGACAGGCTGACAAGGTTTCCCCATGTCTGGTTCGCCAACGTCACATCCTGCGACGAGGAGGAATCCCCGACCGCGCTTGTCTCCGGCTCCTCGCCGTCCGCCCCGGAAAGTGCAATCTCCAGGCTTCCGTTTCCGGTGACGGTCGTCTCCACGCCGCTCACCTCCGGATTTGTCGAGAGGGTCACCCACGCGAAGGTTGAGCCGACCATGAGCACCGCGGAGAGAACTGTCATCCACAGAACCGCCATGACCTTCCCCTTTGCCTTCGGAAGCATCGCCTCCAGGCGGAGGATATTCTGTTTTGTCTCATTGCTCATTTCGCCCATTTTGTTTCCTCCCTATATCCTATATCGAAAGTTTTCTTCCTTTCACGACTTTGGGAAATTCATCAGTCAGCGCTGTAGTACATATTGATCTCAAATACATTGCTGGTGTTCACTAAATAAGTCACTCCGTTGTACTGGATGCAGATCTCGTCGATATCCAACGGCTCGTAGTCGGTCATCACGGTCTGGTATTGGGTATCTTCGGTAATCTCATCCGTAACCACGCACTTCATGGTGCTCGTGGCCAAACCAGTAGTAGGACTAATCACATAGTCCAGCTCTCCGGTTACATATCCCGGATCAGTCGCTGCATTAGCAGCCAGAGCATAGACAGGCTCTGTCGTTGTCCCGTATGTCCCAAGTATGGTTCTTTCCGCGCCATAAACAGCCTTTGTATAACTACTACTGTACCACAAAGCTGTACTCTCCTCGTCCCCGGTGACTCTGCCAACGCCCATTCCGTTGATTGTCTTGCCGTCCAGGGTGCTCTGGCTGACCAGCCCGTCGGAGGAGATGGCCTCTGTATAAGCAAAGTTTCTGGTCAGATAATAAGATGTTGCTGCTCCGTACAGGATATTTCCATCGGCGATGGTGCCGTCGTCCGCCACCACGCCGTCCTCCGCCGTAACCCAGACTGCCGGGGCGTCGTCCTCGGAGAGATAAATATTCTGCGCGTACATCTGCACATATCCGGCCGGTTTCATCCACCCTACTGTCAAATCCCAAACTACCTGCTGCCCGCTATTATATTTAGAGGTCCAGGTAGTTCCTGTCACAGCAAAGTAATAGGCGTTCCAGATGAAGTCGCTTGTATCGCCGTCGGCGTCGGCATCCTGCTCTGTCTCAAAAGAAGACGGTATATTTTTTATTTCGTAGCTGAAAAATTCATATTCTTCGCCGTCGTTTGCGCTGACCAGTGCATTGGTAATAAGATAATTGGTGCCTTTTGATGCATTTTTCAGGCTCAATGTGTCGCTAGAGTTCCCGAACGTCGGCAGAACGCCTGTATACTCCACCGAGGCCAGCTCCGCCGTCTCTTCCACGCCGTTTACGGTGTAGGTCAGCGTGGCCGCATACTCTCCCCAGAGGTTGAACCCGGCATCCTCGTCTGTAAAGGTGTAGGTTGCTCCGTCGGTGGTCTCGACTTCTGACAGCGTCATTGCCGAGGGCGCATCGTCCTCATTGTAGACGATGGTATAGCCGTAATCACTTGTGGAAGCGGTATCCAGCGTGTATTCCAGAGAGGTTGCCGTCACGCCGGACACAGCCTCCCCCTCAAAGTCTGCCAGCACAACCTCCAGCGCACTGGTGTCATAGGAGGACACCGCATAGAAGTTACTGCTTGTAGTGGTATCCGCTGTCACGCTCGCGAGGGTTGTCGCGGCGTAGCCGCTGGTCACCTCGATGGTCTCTCCCTTCGAGGCATCCTCGCCGTCATAGGTTGCAGAGACATACACAGTGGTCACGATCTTTGCCGTGATCCCTTCCTCCGACACATCAATCGTCTTGTACAGATCGCCGGTGGATGCAGAGTAGATCTGCAGCTCCGTCATCTGGAAGTTGCCCTCCAGCGCCTCGCCGCTGTCATCCACCGCCGCAAAGGTCCACTTCGCCGTTCCGCTCGAATCCACCGAACCCTTTTCGCCGTCCAGCGTGTAGGTGACATCCGTTCCAATAACATCCGTATCCTTGACCACCGCCTTGATCTTCCAGCTTGAAGAAGAATTCGCCATTCTCACGACAAAGCTTCCGGTACTTCCGATCACGGTCTGCGTCGCGGTCGTCAGGTTTTCCGCGTACTCCGGTACGGTTCCCTCATCATAGTGAACCGACAGGGACGGCGCCGAGGTCGTGGATGTCACGGACTCCGATCCGATCGTGACCGCGGTGAAGCTGTAAACGCCCGTCGTGCTCACAGAGAAGCTGCCCGTATAGGAGCTGCTGGAGGAATCCCATGTAAGAGTCGTCTCCAGATACTCTGTCGCGCTGTCGCTTCTTGTGTAGCGCAGCTTGACCGTGCTCCCCTCCGCAATGCCGCCGCTTCCGGTGATATTGCGCAGCGTGCTTCCGGCGTTGTCAGTCAGTGTCACTGCCACGTTTACGGTGTAGGTATCGCCATCCTCATAGACGATGCTGGTCTGCCCCTCCTCAAAGCTTGTGCAGGTGGGCCGCACGGATGCGCGCAGCCCCATGCTGACGGTAAGCGTCTTCTGCATCGCCTCCGGGATATCGTAAATATCATTGCCGATATAGAAATATTTCAATGTATAAGTTCCGGATGACGTAAACTGCGCCTGACCCTTCCATACGCTCGCGTCGTCATCATCGACGGTGAGCGAGGCGTAGATATATTTGCCGTCACTCGAGACATACGCCGCGCGCACACTCTGGTTTCCGGTGTAGTCCACCGCGAAATCAAGCGTAACCGGAACCGTGACCGAGCTGTCCGCTGTCAGAACCGAGTATGCCGACGAGCTGTAATCCCACCGGACCGCGTCAAGGGCAAATCCTTCCACCGTCACGGTCAGCGGCTCCTCCAGCTCATACTTCTTCCCATCCACCGTCACAATGCTGAGAACATACGTACCGGCCGCACTGAAGGTGTATTTCATGGTCCATGTGCTCTCGCCCTCCGTGCTCTCACTCAGCGTAAAGTCCACCGCATCCGCCCGCAGCGCCTGCGCCCCGTTGTTCATCTGGCGGGAGTATCCTGCGGACACAGCCGTCGGGGTTGTGCCGCTGCTGACGGTCAGCGTCACCGCCGCGGTCACATTTCCGTCGTTGTCTGTCGTGTATTCCGCGGCCGCCGAGAGGTCAACCGCATCATTATAGAGGTCGCCGGATGTGCTTCCGGAAGTCTCCAGATTCGCGCTGCTGGCAAACTGTATGTTCAGCTCCCCGGTAAAGTTCTCGCTCACGGAGGCATCCGCGTTGGTAATCTGTGTGCCGTCCAGATAGAGGAGCGCTGTGATGGGCACCGCATCATTCTGCGTCAGTTTGGTGATATAGTAGACCGTCGTCGCGTCCCCATCCTCATCGGTCATTGTGATGCTGTTGCCGTCGCTGCTGTCCGCCCTCAGAGGGACCGTCACGCGCCCTCCGGAGCTCTCGTAATAATTTGTCACGTCGAAGCTCGCGGTGGCCAGCTTCGTCCCGTCCGTCGTCTGGAAAAACACAACCTTCATGTTCTCCAGCATATTCAGGATCTGCGTCAGCTCCTCCGCGGAATCATAGGAGAAGGTATAGCAGCTGCCGCTGCCCTGCGTGGTGGAGGTTCCGAAGACCGTCTCATCGTCGTACTCCTCCCAGATACGGTTGGAGCCCTCGTATCCGGTCACATTTCCGGAATCGTCCGTGACAAGCGCACCGTCAAGCAGCAGATAAGACGTGCCCTCCGCGTTCGTCCGCACCCAGAGGTCGACCGCCATGCCGTAGGTCTCGGACGCGGTCGTGGATCCCCCACCGGCATCCGTATCGTCCGGCGCTGCCGCAATCGCGTCGGAAGCATAGTTGTTGGCGGATGTTGTAGAGACCACCATCTGGATCCAGAGATCCCAGCCATAAAAGGTCGGATGTGTAAAATGCGCCTCCAGCTTATCCGTGGTCATGGAATAATCGATAAGCTCCTCAAAATCGTACAACAGACCGCTGCCCATCTGGACATAACAGGTATTTTTCGCCCGAGTCTCCTCCGAATCCGAGTCGGTACAGAGGAACCACATAATGACGACTGTCGCATTCTCCCCGGAAAAATCATCCCAGTGATAAACTCTGTTGCCGCCGCCGCCTTTGTAGGTATAGGTCGTGGTTTCATCGGCATACGGGAACAGAGCATTCAGGTAAGGTTTGATTTCGGTCCATGAAACGCTGTTCCCCGCCAGTCCTTTGTTGTGTATCGCCAGAATTTCCTCAGTATTCTCCTCAATGCTCTGCTTCAGTGCAAGATAATCGTCCCATCCGGTCAGGGTGATGCCCAGCTCCGCCCAGTCAGCCTCGGTCTTGGTCTCCAGCGCAGTCAGTGTGTACGGAGCGTAGTTTTTCACGCCCTCGGTCGCGCCGTAGATGCTGTACTGGTAAATCTCCGCGATGGCCACATAGGCCTCCCCCAGCCGTTCCAGCGCTGCGGACAGGCCGACATACATGTTGTAGATGTCCCCGGTGTATGCCGCGTAGTCGTGCTCAGCGCCGCCGTTGATCTTGTAATCCATATAGTCGCCGATGATCGCGACCAGGTTGCTCATATATCCGCTGCCCGATGAGACGACTGCCGCGTAGGCGTCCTCCGCCTGTATCAGCTTCGTCTGCGCAGCCTGCTCCAGGATCTGCAGATCCGTCGCGCCGGTGGATGTCGTCTCCAGCGCCGCCACGGCCCGGACACCGTAGTTGCCCGTCTTCTTCCAGAACTCGTAATTTTCATCCCATGTCGTATAGCGCAGGGCAGTATTTAATGAGGTGATCCGGCCGTCCGTCCCGTAGTACACGGAGCTGAGCGGGCTGCTGGCAAGCTGCGACGAATTCAGCTTCGACGGATAGAGAACCAGATCATCCAACCCGTAGGAGGAGTCCGACAGGCTGACCAGATTGCCCCATGTCAGGTTCGACGCCGTCTCACTCTGCACAGCGGAGGAATCCCCCACCTCAGAGGTCTCCGGCTCGTTGCCCTCCGCCCCGGAAAGCGCGATCTCCAGGCTTCCGTTTCCCGAGACGGTCGTCGTGACACCGCTCACCTCCGGGTTTGTCGAGAGCGTCACCCAGGCAAAGGTCGACCCGACCAGAAGCACCGCGGAAAGCACTGTCATCCACAGAACCGCCATGACCTTGCCCTTTGCCTTCGGAAGCATCGCCTCCAGGCGACGGATATTCTGTTCCGTCTCTTTACTCATTTTTGTTCTGCCCATCGTTTCCTCCCCATCTCTGTCCAAAAATAGTTCCCTTTTATCAATACCGCAATCCGGCGCCTGCTACAGCTCCGGATAATGGATAAACAGCGGAATTTCCCGCCAGCTTATATTCGTAGTTCCGATCGTATGGCCGATCGTCAGCCGATAGGTCCCCGCCGCGAGCGTGCTGCCCTCCGGAAGGGCTGCTGTCATCTGCCCGGATGCAACGGTCAGTGTCAGTCCGTCCGCGGAGACGGTCTCCCATGTAAGTTCATGGTTTTCGTTTATCGTCAGCTGCTCCATCGTGTAAGAGACACAGCTCTCATCCGTCACGGTGCAGCTCACCGATTCCCCCTCTGTCAGAAGCGCCGCTCCCGGCGAAGGTGTATCCGTAACGGTCCGCGAAAGGACGGCCTCGTATCCGGCCGCATCCCGAACCGTGATCGTCAGTTCGTCATCGGCCGTCACTGAGGTGCCGGAAAAATCCATCTGCACCACATCGCTTCCCGTCGGGATCGGACAGCTTCCGCTCTCCCACGCGAGGAGCGTGCCGCTGCTCACGATGTAGCGCACACCGGTCACTTCCGCGCTCTGCGTCTTGTTATATACGGAAATCGTGTAGGACTGATCCGGATTCGGGAGCTGTATGGCAAAGCAGGTCTCCTTCTCCAGCGTCCCAAGACTGCTTTTCAGAGTCAGCGCCCCGGCTGCTTCCTCCTCCGTCGCCTCCTGTGTGCGGAGGGTGACATGAATCGTTGCGGTATAATCGCCGGATGTGAGATAGATCTCCGCCGCCTGCCCGTCCAGAGTACTCAGCTCATTCCCGGTACTGTTGGTTTCAGTGCTGCCGCTCGCCGCTTCCTCTGTGCCTTCCTCCGCCGTGCCGGAACCATCGTCCTCGCCGCCGTTGTCTCCGGTCTCCGTTCCGGACTCACTTCCATCCGTCTCACTCTCCATGCCCACCAATGTCTGCGCCGCGACTGTCCCGGTCGTAAAAAGGCTCTGCGCCGCGTCGCTCAGCGCCAGCGTGAGCGTGGCACTGCCGTTCTGGTCCACAGAAACCGACGGAACGACATACGGGCTGCTTGTCTTCGCCTCCGCCTGCACGCCGATATTTACCGTGTGTGTGTCTGACGCGGAAGAAATCACCCAGTCATTCAGATAAACCGTCTGTCCGCCCTCTGCCAGAATCCCGGTGTCCGCTGTCTCCGACTCCGTCGGAAGAACGATCAGCGCCGCGGAGGACGCCGCCTCCACCCGCACCGGGGAATCACTGCGCACCGCGGTCAGCGTAAACACGCACGGCTCGCTCACGCTGTCCGGCAGCTCCACCGACACCGTACCGGTCCACTGGCTCAGCCGCCCGCCGTCCAGCGTAAATGTGGTTTCCCGCGAGCCGGAGTCTGAATAAAACCGGTACACCCAGCCCGAACCGCAGCTGTAATCCTTCACACTCCCGTCCGTGATCTCCTCCCAGTATCCCGTGTATGTCACATCATTTCCGCTCGCATCCTTCGTGGTGATGAACGGCGCGGCCAGGGAGGCGTCCTTTATCCCCGCACTCACGGTAAGCTCCAGTGAAAATGCAATATCATCCGTTGCGTAAGCGCTTCCCTCGCCGTTCGAGACCGTGACCGCGGCAGCGTTGTTCTCCCATGTCCCAACCTCCGCGGACAGCCACTGCCGGTCCGCGGTAAACGTTCCCATCGCACCGTTGTAGATAACGGACTCGTACCGGCAGAATGTCACGCCCACCGAGAGCGACAGGCAGATCATCACGCACAGCGCCGCCATCCCGATCAGGGCTCCGCCCCGGAACCGCCGTCTGTTCTCTTTTCTCATGCCTGTCACCTCCTTCTTCGATTCACCGAATATATATCTCTCTGCTGCTTTCTCCGTCCCGCGTTACTCGCCCGTCACCGTATAGTACCCGTCCGAATGACTCTGCGTATATCCCGTCTTCAGCCACTCCGACACACTGGAGGAATACGTTCCTCCGAGGATGCTGACCGTCACCCAGTCCACATTCTCTGTCGGGAAGACAACGACCGCGTTCGAGGATGCACTGCTCACCATGGTATCCGACCCGGAAACCGTCACATCGATATCCCAGCCGTAGTTGGTCTCCACATAGATTCCCGCACCGCTGTCGAGAAAACCGTTCGTAGACGGCGTTGTCAGTGACTGAATCTGATCCGAGGTTCCGGTGCCGAGCACCGTGCTGTCCGATACACGGACCGTGCCGCCCTTGATTGCCATGCCGGTCACACCGGAAATCTCACTGTTGTACACCGTCAGCGTGCTGGACTCCTGCGGCTGATAGATGCCGGCCCAGAGCCCTTTCACGGTGCTATTTAATATCTGTATCTCGGTACCCCACCGTTCATCTCCGGTCTTGTTCGTTCCGTTTCCGGAGATGCCGATGTACCCGCTGTTAATCGTACATCCGTCCACGATCAGGACGGTGTTGGCCTCTGTCACGCTGCCGTTGCCCTGCAGGAGGACCGTCGTCGCCGTGGTCTCCAGACTGCAGTCTGTCAGCCGGACGACCGAGTCGCCGTCCGTATCCTGTACAACCACCGCATAGCTCGCCCCGGTCATCGTCACATCATCGAGCACCAGTGAGCTGTCCGCCGCGCGGAACGCCACTCCGCCGCCGCCCTCGACCGTGCCGTTTGTGACAACCACCTCCGCGCCCTCCGTGGCGTAGATCGTGCTCGTCGAGGTCTCCATGGTCAACGTGTTTCCGTTCAGGTCGATCACCGCGGTACCCGCCTCCACATTCACGGCGGAGCTCACGGAAATATCATCCGAAAGAGAGACCACCACGGTATCATCGCCCGATGTCAGCGCGGCCGCGAGGTCCTCCCCCGTCGCCACTGTCGTGCTGTTGGTCTGGTTCGCGTTCTGCGCCGTGATCGTAAGCTTCACGGTCTCGGAAACCTTTGTCTCTCCGCTTCCGACCTTCGTATCCCATGCGGTCGCCTGCTGAATCTCGCTCAGCGTACACAGGTGCACCCACACGCCGACACCGCTGCCGTCCACCTCCACGGGATAATACCCGTTGACTCCGCTGCCATATTGAATATCCTTCTCATATCCGTCCGTCGCGGAGAGAGAGACAAGAAATGTCTGCACATCCGTCTCCCCGTCCGTCGTCAGCAGATTCCCGTCGTCGTCAAAGGTCGCCGCGTCCAGATCATACTCAACCGGGCGCAGATAATCGTTGATCGTCACCTTGAGGTCTGCGCTCGATCCCGTAACCGCCCCCTCAAAATAGTAGCCGACCACATCGTAAACCCACTCCCATTTCAGAGCCACGTCATTCATATATTCATCGGAGAGCGTGAGCGTATCCCCGCCCAGAATCAGGTAAGAATAGTCCGTCTCCGAATTCAGGTAAATCCGGTCGGAGGTCTCGCCGTTCACCGTCGCGCTGGTATCCGCGTAAAAATACAGACGGCTTTTCATCTCTGTGTTCGTCATCTCGCTCTTGGAAATGCTCATCGACGCGAAGATATAATCTGTATTCGTGCTGTTATCCACGCTCAGGGATACCACCCCGGATTTTCCCGGCTCGATCATGGTGGCTTCATCATTCACGGTCACCGTACCGTCAAATCCCCACGCCTCCGTCTCAAAGGTCAGTCCGGTGGACTCGATCACGTTCGTGTACCACGCCTGCGTCATGGCGAACACCAGAACAACCGTCACCGCGATCGTGAGGATGGCGAGAGCCGCCTGCATCCGCACACGCTTTTTCGCAGCGCCGATCTCACTGCCCGTCTGCCCGACTGTCTCAGGCTCCTGTTTCACCTTTTTTGGCATTTTCAGCATTTTTACTCAGCTCCTCCATCAGTTCCCTGCGAACCCGTTCTACCATCGCCGCATACTCCTCGTTGGTAAAGACCGGAGTCTCTTCCACATCCGGATGCTCCATCTCATAGACCATCTGCTCCATATCCCTGCGGATATTTCTCACACAGTTGTGCAGGATCAGGCCGGTCACCAGCAGGACGGGAAAAACGATACAGGCCAGAAAGCCTATCCTTGTTGTCAGCGCGCTTATCACCATCGCCACCGGATTTCCCTCCTTTGAATACCAGACTACGATTCCGATCAGCTGACGCTCCGTCACATAACCGGCGTCCACGGCCAGGTTGGCGTCGCCCTTCGTCTCCAGCAGCACGTTGCCCTCGCTGTCCGCCCGGACGGCCGTCACCCGGTGGGTGATGACCATGCCCATGGTGGATGAATCGTCCGAGATATAGCAGATAATATCTCCCTCGCCGATCTCATTGATATCCGCTCTGCGCGCCATCAGCAGCGCGCCGGTCTGGATCGTCGGCTCCATGCTCCCGGTCGCCACGCGGAAAACACTCCGCCCCGCGACCATCACATATCCGCGGCTTCGCACCTGCGCCAGTGTATATATACAAAAAACCATTGAAACGATAAGCAGGGCCGAAACCCCCTTGGTCAGAATCTTCTTTTTCATTCCTTACTCTTCACTCGCCCCCGCCAGCTGGACAAACACGCTTAAGGACGACCCGGCGCTCCCGCCGACACAGTCCGCGTCCTGACCCTCCAGCCAGACAAACATGCGGACACGCTGGGGAACATCCCTCTGCAGCGTCACGATCGAGACATCCTCCGTGGCTCCTCCGAGAAGCAGCCCGGACATATCCGCTGCGGACACTGTCCCGCCCCCGGTCACCGCGTTGGTAAACAGGCTCTCCGAGTAAGAGAGAAATCGGCCGCGCTGTACATAAGCGCTCAACTGGTTCTGGAGATAATCACCGTAAAAGTACGACTGCACCTCCTCGGCGGAGGCAAACTCGCGGCCGTACACGGCTGCCTTGAAAATCTCGCCGAAGGTACTGTTAAAGCTGCCGGAAAGCTGCGCCGTGACGATCGCGCTCATCGCATTCGCCGCCGCGGTCGTCCCGTCCTCCCCCGTCACCGGCAGGGTCAGGGCATAGGCTCCGTCCTCGATCCCCGACAGATTGCTGTCCGGGTGAAGGTCCGCGTTCGGCTCGTAGATCGTAAACGCCGTGTCGTCGGAGTTCTCCTCGTAAACACCCGCCAGGCTGCTGTAATCGGAGGAATAGTCCGCACTCTGCATATACAGGTACATGCTGTTATCATCCTCAACCGCCGTCTCATCGACAAGGAATCCCAGACGCGCTGTGGCGGAGGACTGATCATCCCCACTCTCCAGCGTCCACCCTTCCTCCGTCTCCGCGACATCACGGAGGGCAAGCACGTAGCTGCCGTCTGTCTCCCCGCCGGAGGAGACGCGGATGGTATAGCCATCGGTCGGCGATACAATCCAGAAGTCCAGATAGATGTAATGTCCCTCCGCGATCGTCTCTCCCTGATCCGCGCTCACATTCGCGTGCGCAAGATTTGTCTCTGCTGTATAGGAATCGATCTCACCCGTATCCTCCGAGTACACCGGGAGATACCATGTCACGCCGTCCGCCGTTGAAACCGGCGTCAGGCCTCCGAGATTGGAAAGCTCCTCATAATATTCTGTCTGTGAAAAGTTCAGCTCACCGGAAAACGATCCGGGATAGTGGTAGGTCACGCCATTCACCGTCTCCGTCACATCCGGTGCGACCAGAATCGTATTGCCGCCGCCGATCGTGACCTGCAGCCCCTCGACGGCCGGTGAGGACGACATGCTCATCCACGCGTAGCTGCTCACCACCATCAGGGACAGGGCGAGGACAAGGCACGCGAATGTCGCCACCAATTTTGTATATCTGGAATTGCGTCTCCTCATCGATGATCTTTTCATGCTCACACTTCTCTATTTCACGCCGCCCGCGGCAAGCGCTTTCCGGCGCTTTTCTCTGGCCTGCTCCCTCTCGGCCGCACGCCGGGCGAGCTCCTCCTGCTGCTTTGTGCGCAGGCGCTGCTGATAGGGAATCTGCTCCTTAAACCGCAGCAGCTCCGCGCGAATCTCGCGTGTCTGCGCCCGGTCCGCACGGCGGCGCTCCTCCGCCTCGCGGAACTCCCGCGCCAGCTTCTCCTCAAGCGCTTCCTTCTCTCTGGCCTCCCGGACCAGACGCTCCTGCTCGCGGCGGGTCTCCTCCTCCAGAAGAGCCATCTCCTTCTCAAACTCCTCTTTCCTGCGCTCCTGCTCCTTCTCCTGCCTGCGGTTCTCACGCGCAAGCTTCTTTTCCTCTGCCCTGCGGCGCTCCTCCTCCTCGGTCATGAGCGCGGCGTCCGCAAAATCGAGCAGCTCCACCCGCTTCTCCTGCATGGCGCGGGCACGCTCATCCATCCGTCCGGCAAGGCTTCTGTTAAAGTATGTAATCTCCTCGCGGTACATCTTCTCCCGGCGGCGCTCCTCGGAAAGCCGCTCGCGCTCCGCCTGCCGCTCGCGCTCCTCGCGCTCCTCCTGCTCCAGACGAAGCCGCTCTTCCTCCGCCTCGCGGATCTTGCGCTGCCGTTCCTCCTCGGCCTCCTCGGCGAGTCTGCGTTCCACTTCCTCCTGACGGCGGCGCTCCTCGGCCTCCTCCACCAGACGAAGCCGCTCCGCTTCCTCCTCCTGCATCAGCTGCTCTTTCGTCAGCTCCTCGATGAAGACCTTGCGGATCTCCACGTCGGGGAGGTCATAATCCTCCGTCAGCTCCTCGATAATCTCATGAATAAACTTCGGCTTTAAGACGCGCCGTTTCTCCTTTTTCACAGGCGGCACACGGCGGTCCTTCTCATCCTCCAGATACCCCTTCAGGATGATATAGTTAAACATTATATTGTGAAAGATATCGCGCTGGAACTCCTCGCTCACCTGCGGATTCTGCTCCACCACCTTGATGCTGTAGCCGATCTCATCGTAGGACTGGAGAAACTCGTACAGCTTCGCTACCTGACGGTAATCCGGATTTCCCTTGATAATATTCGTCCGGATCAGATGCCCGTGCACCCGCCCGTAGTCAGACATCTGCTGTGCGTACTGCGTATTCATATAGCCGCCCAACAGACGATACAGGCGGGAAATGCGGGAAAAGATATCCTGATGCTTCTCATCCGTGTCGAGCGCACTCTCCACATCGTTGATGCGGAAGAAATAATCCATCTCCACCTGCTCCGCCGAGGTCGTCATGGTAGAATTCACCCGCAGCTTCGCGCCCTGCTCATCGTGCATCGCGTCAAAAAGAGCGTCATGGCGGATTTTCACGAAATGATAGGCATGCTCCATAACCGTGAAAACCACCCGGTTCTCATACATTTCCTGCGATTCCTCGCGCAGGCTCTGCCGCACGCGGGAGGGCCGGACATCGCCGGTTTTCTCATCGTAAGATTCCACCAGATTCCCATGCTGCGCCACATGGCGGACCACATCCGGGCCGAACTTTTTTGCACTCGCGACATTGACGATCAGCTCCTCCTCCTTGATCACGTTCCTCGGATTGGAAATAATATGTTCCATCGGCACGAGCGTGTCCTCGATCATGTCAACCCATGTGGGGTCAACCGTCTTCACCAGATGCCGGTTGGAAAACTGGATCACATTCTTCGCCCGCGACAGGGAGTCCATGAAATACTGATAGAACTCGTCGTCGCCCAGCGTCCGCAGAATGCTCTTTGTAAATTTCTCATAGATCGGATCGATCAGGTTCTCTGCCATCAGTTTATCCTTCTCAGATATTCCACGTATTCCTTGCAAAGCTTCATCTGGTCACGGCCGAACAGGCGGTCCAGATAGGTTTCAAACTTGACAAGGTCGTCCTTCATAAATCCCAGATTCAGCGACTCAAACTTGCGGAGCACCTTTTTCGCCACAATAAAGTCCACCGCTGCCGTCTCGGTCCCGCCGCAGGCGATGTAGCAGGGAACGAAATCACGGATCTGCTTGATCACACGGTTTCCGAAGGCCAGCTTAAACTCGCGGACCAGATACGCGTTCAGGTCGTCCATCTTTTTCTCCATCTCCTCCGTCACCGAATACGATGCCTTCGCCTCGTCGAAGAGGGCGTTTAAGTGATCGGTGGAAACGCGGATCGACGGCGTCTGCCCAGCCTCAAACGGATCCGCACGGCTGTCCAGATCGATGGGGATTGCACGGTCATAGACCTTATCCGCCACCGCAAACGTGGAATCGTCGTTGTTGATCGTTCCGACAAACCAGATATTGTTCGGAATCGGAATCACGCCGTCGTTGATCAGGCAGGGATCGTTGTCCCATGTCGCCGTGACGATGTCGATCTTCCATTCCTCCTGCCGCGGCATTTCCAAAATGGAAAGCATCTCCGCGAAATAGTACTCCACGCGGGCGATGTTCATCTCGTCCAGAATCACCATATGCGGATCGCGGTAATAATTCGCCTCATATACAGCGCGCAGAAAATCCGTCTCGGAATACTTTTTGGTAAACTCGTTGAAGTATCCGTAGAGCTCCGTCCGCTCACGCCATGCAGGCTGTACCGAGACAACCGTTGCGTCACTATTTACAAAACGGCCGAACGCATAGGGAAGACTCGTCTTACCGGTACCGGAAATACCCTGAAGGATGATGATTCGCGCTGTTCCCAGAGAAGCCACAAAGTTTCGTATCAGATCAAGTTCATAGTACAGATGAAGCTCGGAAGCGGCGTAGGCACGCAGCTGCTCGCAGAATCCGGCGAGCGTCACTGTATCGTCGTAGACCGGCGGCGTGTAGGAGGTCTTGTAGAAATTGTCCACCGTGGTCAGCCGGAAAAAACGGCTGTCCTCCGGGTTCACACAGGGAGACTCGATGGTATTGCGGTTTCCCTCCGGGGGAAGGACCTCCCCGTCCTCATCAACCGCCGCGCCGCTCTCTCTGGCCAGCTGTTCCTTGATCTTATCCGGGCTGCCGCCCAGCTCCTCCAGACGCATGTTCAGCAGCCGGTCCTTCTCGTAGTTTGCGCGGAGGACATCACGCTGAAGCTCCTGCACCCGCTTCGCCATCATATTGTATTCCTTCGCCTGCACCCGGAACCGCAGGCGGGGTTTAATGAATCTCACAAAAATGATGATGATCAGAATCAGGATCACGACAAGCGAAATATTCGCGATCAGCAGCATGATCCAGTCCAGCGTGTTGAAGGAATCGTCATACGCCTCGATGATCTCCATGCGCATCGGGAAATTCAAAAGGTAATTCAGGAAATTGAAAAAGGCTACAAAAATGTCGGCGAAGGCGCGCAGCACACGGCCGAAATCCTGAAAAAAATATGTTAAAAAACCGTCCATGGGCTGTGCCACCTCCTTTCAGAATAAAAATATTTATGATTCTTCGGTCTCCGCCGCCGGTTCAGGCTTTTCCTCTTCCGCCGCAGCTTCCGGCTCCGGTTCTGCAGCAGGTTCCGGCTCCGCGGCCGCAACAGGCTCCGCGGCCGCAACAGGCTCCGCTTCCGGTTTCGCCTCTGCTGCGGTCTCCGGTTTCGCTTCCGGTTTCGCCTCCGCATCGGCTTTCCCGTCTTCCGCGATGACTTTGGCCTGCTCCGCCAGCATCTCACGGAGGATCTTCTCGCGCACCTCCGCCTCGATGGCTGCGCGCTGCTTCTGCTGCTCCTCCTCGATCGTGCGCTTGCGCTGTTCGAGGACTTCCTCTGTATTGCCGCGCTCCTGTTCATATTTCAGCCGGTTCTTCACATTCTGGTACTCGAAGAGCACGCGGAAGAACTGGATCAGCTGATACACGAAAAATGCCGCAACCGGGATCACGATGACAATCAGGAATCCCGTGCTCGTCTGCAGGTAATCGAAGACCTTGCCGAGGCCTCCGATCCGACCGACATACTGTCCCACGACCTCGGACTCATGAACCGTCAGGGAGTCAACATCCGAGTTGTTATCACCCTTTGTCTCAAAGATCAGATACCCGCCGCCGTCGTAAATCTGGTTGATTCTATGGGTATTCAGTACCCGCTCGCCGTCGATCACCGTCCAGTAGGTAACGATGTCTCCCACCTCAAGCGTTGAGGTATCCTTGATGGTGTGTCCGACAATCAGATCGCCCGATTTGAGTGTCGGGTACATGGAATCCGTCTGGATGGAGAAGAATTCCACGCCGAAGAGATTCGGAACTCCGTTTCCGGATGTCGACACAAAGGACACATACGTGCAGAACACCGCCAGAGCGATCGCCACGACCATGATGACATTCAGGATCACACTGATGGCCCGCCTCGCCGGACCCTTCTTCTTTTCCGGCTCCTCCCCGGCCTCCAGTTCATCCACCGCTGCCGTGATCGCCGCGCTGTCCGCTACCCCGGCACTCTCCGGCGCATATGCCTCTTGTTTCTTATTGCGCTGTCTCATAAGCTTTACTCCCTTTTCCTTATTTTTTATCTATCGCAAAATCATATATTTACGCTTTGACCTGCGCATGATCTGTACAGTCCGCTGCGATATTTTCTTTGTCAGAAATTCTTTTTCAAACCATTTTTCATTCCGGCCGTCTACTCGATCGGCACAAGACCGGTGCGTCCCTCATAGTCAGTGCTGAACTGAAGGTTCGCAAACAGCCGGGCCTCCTGCCCGATGGCGTTCGTGCAGTCCACATCCTGTCCCTCCAGCCAGATATAGATATCGATCTGCATGATCTCATCCACATCCAGATCAAAGAGCCATGTCTCTCCCGTAAATTCGCCCATGTCATAGACGACCGCTGTCCGCTGTACGGGGTCCGCCTCGCTCCAGCTGGAGACGGTCTGCGTAAACAGCCGATTCTCCTCCACCAGCGTCGATGTCCCGTCGATCGACGCGGTATCCACATAGCCGGTGGTGCCGTCCGCATGCCCATCGCAGTTGGGCTCATAGATATAAAATGTACTTCCCTCTCCCGTCTCGGCACCGGTCTCGTCCACCGGAGTGATACGAAGACCGATCCGGACGGCGTATTGAGCGCCGCTTCCGGCGTCATCATGCAGAAGCCTCTCGCTGTTCCAGTCGGCTGTTCCGACCAGATACGTGCCCGCACCGCTTCCGCCTTCATTCGCCACAGCCGCGGGCGAGAGCGAGACACTGGCTGCGGTATCTGTTCGGGCATAAATTGTGCCCATTGTGTAATATCCGTCTGTACCGTCGACATTCGCGTTTACGGCGTCAGACAATTCCATATAACCCGCGATCCGGCCGTCAAGGCCGTACCGCACGGCGTAGAAGCACCCATCGTCATCCGACCAGGTGCAGGGCTTTAAGGGGGATGTCTCCGTGACCAGGTCAAGGAAATCCACCTGCTGCCCCCACTCCTCGCTGTCCGCGGAAGTGGCAATCTCCAGCCCGCTGGGGCTGTTGATGTAAATGTCAAGGTCACTGACCCTGGGTCTTGTACTCAGGAAAAACCATGTGTAGGAAGCCACTACCAACAGAATTGCAAGAACAACTACCAGCATGACCTTATAAAAAACTTTGCCGGATCTCTGCTTTGTCCCCCGATCCCTGCTCTCCTGCTGCAACATGCAACCTCCTTACCAATACGCGCGGGCAGACGTGAAAGGCGTCTGCCGCGCGTTTGAATCAGTCATCCTGTAGCACTATTTGTCATCCGAAACATCAATCACCTGATGCAGTCGTTGTTGTGGTCATCGGCGTAAGCTCCGCGGAGGAAGCGAACTGCAGATTCAGCGTTCCGGTGAGGGAAGTGCCGTCAGCAGCCACATCGCCGTTGTCCACAGCATCGCCGTCCAGATAAACATAGACGCTCACCTGTGTCTCCACATTCTGTGACAGTGAAGTGAGACTCTGCTCGCTCATTTTGTCTTTGATTACCAGTGCGCCATTGTTCACCTCATAGTCTTTCAGCGTGATGTAACCGTCATTATCGACCGTCGCAACGCCGAGGAGGTTTCCTGCGGAATCCACGAAGGCCACGCGAATCGCGCTCAGCAGAGACTGCGCCGCATCATCTGAGACATTCTGCTTTGTCTCATCGATCACGAATGTGCTGCCTGTGCCCTCTGTCGCAGTGTCACCGCTTACACGGTTCGCCGCCTCCGTCTGGAGCAGCAGCTTGGAGCTGGACGCGTTGGTGCGGACAGCCAGGTCGATCCGGTATGCATACAGGTCTGTCAGCGTCGTCACGGTTGCACCTGCCGCATCATATGAGGAGGTCGGCATTGCTGCGCTGATCGTCGCATAAGACGTGGTAGCAGCATTTGCCTGCTGTGCGGTCAGCGTCATACTAATACCACTCACCGTAGCGCCGCCGTAAGAAATGCTGACGCCCACGCTTGCTTGATAAGTACCGGCATAGGTGGCGATATCCGCAAGCAGACCCTTGGTGACAACAATAGTAGGATTATTAAAAATCGCAGTTCCAACTGCGCCGTCACCGTCAGTATCACGGAGGTCTAAAATTTCATCCACAGTCATGTCGGCCACAGTTACACTATCTGTATCCATGATGTAGGTGAGTACAGACTTGATCTCGGTCCAGCTGTATTCACCCGTAGAATTATCTGCCTCAACAGTAGCGATAGCGACCTCCGCGTTGGTGATTGATGTCTGCATACCCGTGACTGCCGTGATGTAATCTGACAGGCCGGTAGCACTCACCTCGGTGCCTTTCACGCTCACAGTACCTCCGGAGAACGTAACATCATTCACCGTCAGATCTGTATAGCTGTCGCCTTCACCCTGCAGATATGCGATCACCGCGTACTTCAATGACGCCTCGACATCATCGACCGCCGTTCCCAGCGCAGTCACCATACCGGTCACATTGCTCCAGTCTGTCGAATCAAAGGTGGCAGATGATGAATTGATGCCATAGTTCACGATGATGTCCGCAAGGCCTGAACCGTATGTAGAGATCGCGCTCTTCGCCACGCTCTGTGCCGCGTTCTTATTGCTCCTGAAAGAGGAGAGCGCGGAGTTGAGTGCTACCGTACCGGCGGTCATGTCGGAGGATGTTCCGATTCCCATGACTCCGTACTGGTTGCTATCCACGGTAAAGCCGGTACCTGCCGTCACTGTGCTACTTTGATTGCCTTTCTCAACATCATCGTAGTACTTACCGACCGATGTGTTGGCCTTCAATGTCGTGACGCGGCCGTCTGTTCCATACTCTGCTGTCAGCAGCGGAGATGTGGAATCACTCAGATAATAACCGTTCGTTGCGTCACCCACGAGATTCAGCCGTGCCGGATAGAGGGTGACCTTTTCCAGGCCATAGCTAGCCGATGACAGATCCACCAGGTTACCCCAGGTGGTGTTTGAATAGTCCGCTGTACCGGTTGCTGCACTGGAATCGCCCACAGCTGAGGAGATCGTGCTCATGTTAGTATCTCCCGTCGCATCCGTCAGCAGCGCGATCTCCAGACTGCCGTTCGATCCAACGGTTGTCGTCATGCCGGATACTTCCGGCGCCGTCGACAGGGTAAACCATGCGTAGGTTGCGCTGACTACCATGATCGCCGCGATCAGCACCATGGCCAGAGAGGCCATGAGCTTTTTCCTAACATCGAAATACCGAGTCTCAGTTTTTGATTTTTTCATAACCATCCTTCCTTTCATTTTATTTGCTCAGATTTTACTCTGAGCAGGATTGGTTTTATATGAATCGGCATCCGGGGACGGGGGATCCCCGCACGCCAAATACATATCCTTTTCAGCCATTCCACCATTTCAGGTTGTCAAATATATTCTGGAACCATGTCCACCAGCCGCCGGATGTATTGCCGGAGCTGTCCTCGTCTCCGTCCTCCGTCACAAGGCTGAACTGCATGTTGAGCCCCAGATGCCCGCCGATCAGATCGTCCGTGCAGTCCGGGTCGTCGCCCTCCAGCCACACCACCACAGTGTAGCGGTGGACATCTCCGGGCAGGACGCCGTCCATGCCGCCGGTCGCCACGACCGTGTCGGAGACGAAATCATACGGGATCACGCGGTAATAGCTCACAGACCCGCTCGTCGCGATGACCTCATACTGGTCATCGGGCGCCGCCGAATACTGAATCAGGGGCGCATCCAGATATCCCACATTGTTGACACTCTTCGCGGGCAGGCACTCTGTCTCGCCGTTTTCGTTCACTTTCGCGTAGAAGGCCATCTCGCCGTCCTCGAAAATCATCACCCAGACGGCCTCGGAGAGGCTCTGCTCCTCGGAGTTGATATCCACTTCCCAGCGGTAACTCATCTCACTGTCATCCTCCGCCTCATAGCGGAGAAAGAATGTGTAGGCAAAATAATCAGCGTTGTGCTCCCCGTAATAACCGGTATCGATATCATCCTCAAAAAAGGAGATCGAATACTCCGGAACATCCGTAGCGGGCAATGCTGTCAATGCGGAAGACTGTGTCTCAAAATCCGGTGTCTCACTCAGGGCAATTCCCTCTTTAAAGAGCCCGTCCGTGAGATTGATGGTAAAATAACCTCTCATCTGCGAGATCACGGAGATCAGAGCCAGCGCTCCGAGCAAAGCCAGCGCCGCACCGAGGAGCGCCCACAGTCCGCGCCCGGACAGGAACCAGAAAAAAGCTCCCAGCCGGTTCCTGTCGAAGTACAACCCCAGGCTTGACGCGGTCGTCTCGAACTCCTTCCGGCTTCGGATGCCGCGCGCGCGCATCTCCTTTCGGAGCGCTTTCCTGCCAGCCTTGATCTCCCGCACCTGCGTTCTGGTGAGCTCCGTGCTGGCACGCTTTTTCTTAAATATTCGCCTCTGCTGGTCGGAGTTCGCCGCGGTCTTCTGCTGTTTGTGTAAGCGGCCGCCCTTTTCCTTCTTCTCATCGCTCATAGGCTCTGCTCCCGAATCAGGCTGGTGCGGATCATCTCATCCTCTTCCATCAGCGGTCCGGTCAGCGTGCCGCTGACATAGGAGACGCCGCTGCCCAGCTGCCATTCCAGACTCTCCGCGGTGTCCGCGCCTCCTCCGATGAAGTGAAATCCCTGCCGCCGCAGGACGGTGATGGCATTCGCGGTCTCCTGCGAGCCGATCAGCTCCGGCGCAAGGCGAAGCCAGGTAAATCCATAGTCCTTCAGCTGCTCTGCGCTCATCTGTTTCGGATGGAAGCCATCCAGGACAAGCGCGAAGCCCTCTTTTATGTAGGTGCGGACAATATCCGGCGCGTGGCTGTCCTCCTCGAACAGCGCAGCCTCCGGGATCGTCACATAGAACATATCCCGCGGGATCCCCTCATTCTCACAGAGCTTCACCAGCCGGGGCAGCATGCTCTCGTGTGTGTAAAAATCGATCGGAAGCCGCATAAGGAATGACTCGATCGAGAGCCCGCAGTTTTTCGCCCGGAGCGCCGCATCCGCCGCTTCGTAAAGCAGGTACAGGCAGGTATCGTAGAGAAGACCCGTCCGCAGGAGCAGATGCTCCGTCTCATCCAGATGAAGGTACTCCCTCGTGCCGTCCGGCTCCGTCTGGAACCACGGGGCGGCCTCAAAGGCGCGCACCTTCTTCTCCGGATCGATCATCGGCCGGTAGCAAAGCCCCATCGGCCGGCCCTCCCGCCTCTCAACGAGGGGGATCGTCTTCGGGATGGTGAGCGTGTAGTAGATGTACTTCTCATATACCTCACGGCACTTCTCCCGACTGTTTTTCAATATCTCAATCAGCACGGAGGACCAGAGAACGCCGGACTGCGCGATCAATGTCTCACAGGCCTCATCAAAGGGGTTCTCCGACCTGGTCTCCGAGGCCAGACGGTCCAGCTCGCGCGCCAGCCCCACGATCTGTCCGATCGGGCTGATCTGGTCGCCGGTCAGTCCCTCCGGATAACCGCTGCCGTCACAGCGCTCCATGTGCTGTCCGCAGGCCTCCCGTATCATCAGCCACGGGATATTCTTAGTTGGACGCTCCTTCTGGGTGTCCACCTTCTTTTTGCGGGCGCCCTTCTCCTGAAGCGCCGCCGCCAGCAGGCGTCCGTCCGAGGTGTACTTGCGGTAGACCGCCAGCTCCTCCGCGGTAAAATCATCCCGCCATTTCTGGTATTCCGGCGGCACAAGCGCCTTGCCGATCTGGTGGTAGAGGCCGCATTTGTAAGCGGTGTCCGCGTACTGTCCGCGGACGCGACCCTCCCACTCCCTGTTTTTCCTGCCGAAGCCGTCCTCACATGCCTGCACGTACAGCTCCCGCGTATAGTCCGCCACCCGCGCGGACTGCTGGCGGATCACAGGGGCAAGGCCGCGAAACGCTTCATCCCATGTACTGTATTCCATTCTCTGCCACGTCTCTGCCATGCTCCCGTAATCCTTTCTTGCAAACTGTGTTCTCTATTCTGTCTCATCTTTCACATGCTGCCGATACAAAGCATCCGATTTACTCTGCATGTATCGTGTTTCTGCATTCGTGCCTTCTCTACACTGCACTCACAGGTCGTCGTCCGCGTTGTACTCCACGGTCGGCGTGTCGTCTTCCTCATCCTTCTTTTTCTTCTTCGTCACATAGAGCTGCATGATGATGAAGAACGCGTTCAGTGCAAGGCTGATGAAGAAGAGAATCGGCCATACCTTATGGATCGGGATGTTGCAGTAGCGTCCCTCCGGAAGGACCTCAACCTCTACTTCCTTGACGACCTCCTCGGGTTCGGACAGCTCATCCATCTTTTCCTCGATCTGCTCGATCAGGGAACGAAGGCTTGCCGCTGCCGCGTCAACCGCCTCCTGATCACCGCTCGTCAGCAGATCCGCCGCGTCAACGAGTTCGGAGAGCAGCTCAGCCCAGAGCTGGCCCAGCTCATCCGAATCGCGCAGCTCCTCCGCCGCCGCGATCGCCGCTTCCAACTCCGAGTAATCGATCTCGACCAGCGCCGCGATTGCTTCCTCCAGGTCAGCCGCCGCCGCGTCAACCTTGGTCTGGCTCGTTCCCTTCTGCTGGCCGTAGGCGGCGTTCAGTGCTTCCAGCATCGCCTCCCAGCTGTCATTCGTGTAATCAGACTGGGTCAGACCCTCCGCGATGGAAATCTGCTTGTTCAGCTCGGTGTAGTCGATCGACTCTCCCTCCGTCACCTCGGTCTTCGTCGAGCTCGATGAGCTGGAGGACGAGGAAGAAGCAGATGACGAGCTGCTGCTCCCGGAGGAGCTTCCGCCGGATGATGTGCCGCTTCCGGAGGAGGAACTACTCGATGCAACGACCGTCACGGTCTGAGTTGCTGTCGTATTTTCCTTTACATCATTTCCATAATTGTAGTAGGTCTTGTATGCAAAGGAGATCGTTGCGCTATCCCCCGCTTTCGCAGAGGAAGAAATTGTTAATTTTACAGGTATCGATCCGCTGTACAAGTTACCATCGGATGAAACAGATATACTGCTTCCTGAAGCCATTGGGCTCATGCCGCTCGGAAAACCGCTTGTTACGAACTCTGCTCCAGTAATAATTCCGGAACTGTCATAGCTCAGGGTTCCCTGAATACTGTCAACCTCCGAAAAGCTGAAGTACACCGTCACACTTGTCGTCCCCTCGGTTATCTCAGCTGCACACACATTAAAACTCGCCGCCACCATAAGGATCATTGCCAGCAAGAGTGCCGTGGCTTTTTTCAAATACTTCATGTTATCTTATCCTCCTTTTATACTGCCTGCTTACCGCATAACTACTTCATACTGCTCACATAGCTTGACCAGTTCAACCACTTATACTTAGTCCGTGTAGCGTCTCCGCTGTCCACGCTGCCATCCCAGTTTATATCTCCTGCCAGCAGCGAATTGCCGGTTAATACTCTGGTTCCGAGATAGTTCATCTGCATCTGTGTAGCATCACCAGAATCACTTGCGCCATCACAGTTTGTGTCACCCATGATGATTACTGTGTAGGTGATCGTGGCTGTCTTCCCGGTTGATGTGTTTGTCGCAGTCCAAGTCGCCTTTGCACCGGTGTACACAAGACCATTCTTCGTGTCGATGCTGGTCAAAACGGATGTGTCCGCATTGTTGGCACGATGCAATATTGCTGATTTAAACTGCTCCGCAGTGATTCCGTCTGGATGTACATCCAGATATATGTAGCCTGTTTCCACTTTGACTTTCTGAATTGTGCTTGTAGAACTAGACGGAGGTGTTGCAAGCAAACCATCATAATTCGGATCCGCCACAGTCAGGGTATAGCTGTAAAGCCCGGTGCTTGAATTATATGTTTCGGTCACAGATGCGCCTGTCACGCCGCTATATGCCTCCACTGCCAGCTGCTGATTGGATGTCAGCGTTACACCGGCCGCAGTCAGGCGGAAGTAATAGGAACCTGCACTAATTGCCCCAGCGGTAGATGTATTTACGTTGATCGTCAGATCACGATCCACATCTATAATCCCACTCATTGCTACGCTGCCATAAACAGTTACACTCCCGTTATTGTTCTTCGCAGCTATAACAGCTTTATCAAAATCACCTCTTGGATCTTTATCTGGATCATCATCTTTAATCACTTTTCCTGAAGAGTCGTAAGCAACTACATCATAGTAGCTCAGCGTGTAGGTGTAGATTCCGCTAGCATCCGGCACATACTCAACAACATCCATTTCATCAAGTGCAGAAGTTACATTGCTCAATGAAACATTCGAACTCAATGTTTTTCCGGAAGTCAACACAAAGGAATATGTCCCCATATCTTTGATTTGTCCGCCATTCGATTCACTTATTGTCAGAGACACATCATCCGTTACATTTATATCTGCTCCCATTGCCACACTGCCATATACGGTCACAGATCCATCATTTGTTATCGCGGACTGAATAGCGTATCCCAGATTATTTCCTGTACCATCTGTAATCACGCCATTTGAAGAATCATATACCACCACGTCATAGTAGCTCAGTGAATAGGTGTAGTTTCCGTTAGCATCCTTATCTGACGCATCTACTTTCATTTCATCAGATGCAGAAGTCACATTGCTGAGACTTACATTGGAGACTAGCTTTGCAGTGGACGACATCAAACAGAAGGAGCCAGTTACATTCGCAAATGCCACGTTACTTGCAAAGACCAGATCTACCTCATTGCTCACTTCAATATTCCGATCCATGTCTACGTTGTCGTTAATTTCTATTGTCTCTACATCAGATCCGGTAATGTTATCCAGTACATCCAGCGTATCCCCTTTGTGGATAGTACCACTGCTGTCCGTTGCGATCACAGAGTATGTTGCTCCAAACAATGCAACCGTAATCTTAGATGTGTTCGCCGACTGTGCATTCAGAGTATAGTTCACGGTCATACCGGAAGCTCCGACGGAACCGCTCATGGCCTGAGCTGCGTTCAGAACATATGTACCCTCATTATCATTAGCAGTATCTTCGTAATTTGAGAGTGCTGTGTTCACGCCTGCCACACTCGTATTTCTCAGAATGTAGCTGATCCCAACAAAGAGGATTTCATATTTTGCATACAAGTCTTTTGCTGTTGTATTGGTAATACTGAGACCGGCGCTGCTTGTCAGGTTATTTATCACAGCCTCCAAATCCGTCCCTGCATTCACTGCCTTAAGGGCCGCGACCAAATCCGACACGCTGCAAGCATTCACCGCTTTCTTTAAGGTTCTCCGGGTCGTGCTTGTTGCATTCAAGTCAAAAGCATTGATGGCTGTGATCAAATCGCTTTGTGTTGTACCGTCTGTTATATTCGCTAGAAGGATCGCCACAATCAGTGCATAGTCATCATCTTCATTCAGGGTAAGTGTTGCATTCATATCAACGCTTCCCGCGATATCCAACTGTCTTCCGGAGGACAGGCTCACATCTTTGATCACGATACTCTGGTCTGACACTTCCGCCACCCCGCTCAGATTCTCCAGCAGAGTGATTACTTCACTGTAATGTGTACTGGTCGAATCCAGATAAATGGAAATGGTCTTCTGCGCTGCTGTATTGTTGCTGTCAGCTGCAGCATCCACCGTCAGATATGTGCCGTTATCATCTGCGGTCGTGACGGTCAGACCCCAGTAAGCAGTGTTCACAGCATAGCTTGCCAACGCGCTGCCCGCCGACGCACTGCTGTACAGGGTAGAGAAATCCGTAAACTCCGTCAGCATCTGGGTCAGCAGTCCGGATATGCCGGTGCTATCGTCACCCAATGTCACACAGACGCTCAGAATGTCGTTCGCAAGAGTGCTGAGGCTTGTGTTTCCATTGCAGTGATCCGCCAGCATACCAAGCAGATCATCGAGCTCTACCTCATAAATCGCATAACCGCCCATGCTCATGGATGCGCTCATGTAGTTATTGAGGAGAAGATCAAAAGCAAGTGTCACCGCGATCTCCTGCGCGCTGAAATTGTTGTCCAGCAGCTCATCCGGATTCAGATAGACGGAAATGCCGCCGCTGCCGTCGCTTGTGACAGAATACAGTGTATTTCCCGCATAAGCAGATCCGTTCAGGCCGCCTGTGATCACTCCGCTGTCGCCGAGGCTGCTGTCGATCACTGTGATATTCGTCCCCGTCACACTGCCATCGATCGTATGGCCGTTCAGGTCGAGATACAGGGCTTTATCCGTGCTGATATTACCGGTATAATCACCGGTCAGAACCACAATGGTTCCGCTGCCCGCCGCCGTGATGGCGGAGGAAAGGTTCTTCTTAAAGCCGATCATCTGTGTCAGGCCGCTTGCCGAGGTGTCCAGTATCAACGCCTCGTAACTGGTAGAGGATATATTGGCAACATCAATATCCAGAGCAGCAGTCAGGCCGTTCGTTTTCTCATTGTCCGAAAGGATGCCAGAAGCCAGACTGCTCATATTGTTCACAAATGTTTCCAGAGCAGCTCCGTTGTAGGTCAGGGTGCTTCCGTCATATGTACAATTCCCCGCCGCCGTCCAGAGAAGGTTCAGGATTCCTGTAAAGGATGAGTTGTCAAAGTATGTATCAAAGCTCGTGATGCCCAGCTGATTCAGCGTATTCTTTGTCACCTCGGAGATACTGCTGCCATTCAAATCCGCAGCCAGAGCCTCTTCAATCAGAGCCCAGACTTCGTTGACCAGCGCATCATTATCCACGGCATTGATATCCGAAAGCTCCAGTTCTCCCGTGAGCAGGAGATCCGCCAGCAACATCTGATACGCCGAATCCGGAAGCGTCAGATCGACATCCGCCGTGCCGCCCGTCATTTTGAAATCGACATAGGAACTCATTTTCGCCAGCGCGCTGTGCAGGGAGTCAAGGCTGCTCGCCGCAGTCGGTTTCCCGAAATTCTCAAGCGTGATATGGAGAGTTACATTACAACCATCAATACCTGTGACCAGTGATAATATCTCTGCTCCGTAAAAGTTGCTCTGTGTACCCGTCTCCGCGTTGCTAACGTAGTAGGAACCCCCGAGTGTGTTGTTTGTGAATGATGCCACCGTTCCGCTCAGCGTCAGCTCATTCGCCATATAATCTCCGTTTACCTCCGTTGCCTTCAGCAGATCATCCATGGTAAATCCGCTGTTGAGCACCGCGTCTACCAGCGCCTGGAAATAAACTGTCGTATCACTCACGTCAACAAAAGTTTCAGCATTTGCCGATGTCTTGCCCTTCAGTGTCACTTCACTTGAAATATTGCTGCTCGCCAGCAGAACCTCCGCCACCGCAGCGATGATCTCGGTATACGACATCCCCGACTGCGGACTCATCCGCAGAACGATATCGGTGACATTGCCATCGGCATCCTCCACCGGGATAAAGCTGACCGCCATACCCTCCGATGTAGACACGCCCGACACACCCGCAAGCGCCGCGTTCAGCTCGTCGACCAGTGAAATCATGGTCTCGTGAGCGATATCCACAGTCGTCACCGTCAAGATAATGCTGGCATCTCCGCTCTGAGGATTGGTTACTGTCAGCAGATCATTGATCGCTCCAGTTGAATCAAAGCAAGACGCAAGTCCTGTATAGCTATATGCAGAAGAACCATCTGCAGTAACTGTAAAGGATGAACCATCCTTTAATGTCACCTCATACTTTGTCCCCTCCGCCGGAACCGGAATCGTAACGGCCGCATCTTCGTATGTAATTGTCTGATCCGTCCATGAAGCATCAACATCTCCTGCGAATGTCACATTGTAGGTCTTTGCCGACCATGTGACAGACACCGCAGTGCTGCCGGCATCAATCGTGTCTCCTTCAGACAGACCGAGCGATCCGCTTCTGTAATAGTAGTTATCATACGGGTAAGTCAGCGTACTCTCCAACTTACTAAGCTCTGTACCAAGGCTGGTAATATCAGCAGCAGTCAACGTATAGCTGGTGCCCGAACCGCAGTCAAACGTTACGGGATCAGCGGTTGCCAGAACTGTCCCGGCATCGTTTACAATCTGAACTGTCACCATCGCCATACCGGGAGCCTCTTTTGACACCTCGGTGGTCAGCGCCATGTTTCCGCTGATGCCGGTAAATGTTTCATTCGATACCCCGGCAGTCGCTCCCGCTTCGAGTGCAGCGGCCAATGCGGCCAAGTCCGCAGATGATGCGCTCGTGTTGATCGCCGCGTTCGGCGCCTGAAGAGTGACCGCTTCCAGTGTAGAAATCATGGCGTCAATTCTGGACATGTAGTTATCCACCTGAGTCTGGGTCAGTCGCCCGGAAGATACCAGACTATTCAAAATATACTCCAACGTGGTCTGACCCGTATATTCCGGTACACCGCCGCAATATGTATCATCGACAACGGTTTTTATATCTGAATACATCTCCGCAATCTCTTCGATCAGATTCTCCGCATTGTCTCCCGAATAATACCATGCCATCCCGGATGACTGATAGCTGCTCAGGCTGCTGTATAAGCCCAGCGACCCATTCGCACCGTATTCGTTGTACAGGCTGTTAATCACATTTCTTGCGCTGGTATCAAAATTGCCTATAAAAATACGGATGTCTCCCAGGTAATCTCCGAACGCCTCCAATCCCTTCATCAGATCACCATCCGCATCACTCAGGCTGTCCAGAACAGCCTTCTGCGCGGAATACTCTTCCACCAACGCCGCGGGAAGATTCAGCGCTGCCAGAAGATCATCGCTGTCGATGATTGCGGATGAGATGCTCAGCTTATAGGTGACCTTTACGTATGCCACACCGCTGCTAACTGTCAATGTGGCAGTCTCCGCGCCGTTAAATGACCCGGTATCAACAACGGCCTGACTGTTGTCGTAGGCAGTGTATGTGTCGGCCACCCAGTATGCATCTCCCGTCACACTGCCGCCGCTCAGGTAAGCGCTCACCGACGGAGCAGATACAACATAGAAGCCACTATTATCAACCTTCAGTTCCACATCCGTGGGGTAAAGAAGCTCCACTGCCGTGTTGGCGGAGTTTCCACTGGTCTCCGTATGTAACGCGGAACTTCCCAGAATGGCTGCAGCCTCATCAGAAAAACCACTGTCCGTTGCAGCCGCCGTCAGTGTATAAAGCCAAGTATCCTCGACGCTGCCCTCCACCTCGGCTCTCACTATACTTGTGGCAGCTGTGAAGCGAACCGTGGAGCACTGCCAGTAGAAGTTCTCCGTCACGTTCACCGTTACCGTATATTTGTACAGCCAGCCGGTCGTCGCGTGATCCGCCAGGGTATAGACATACCCGTAAGGCACAGATGTGCTCGCGCTGTCCCACTCGGTGGTCAGCGTCACATCCTTCGGGGTGTAGGCGATCACAATTTTCGTAATCTCACCGCTATTTTTCTCGACGTTCACAGTTCTTTCATAATTCGCAGTGTCAACATCATAATCCGTCCACTCAGCCAGAGCCGCTGACTCGGCATCCGCAGCCGCAGTCTCTACCGCTGACTGATCCGCGCCGTCAGAAACTGACACCGCGTCGGTATAGGTCTTGGTTGTCGTCGCGGTGTTGTCCGCCGCGCAATCGGTGCTGTCCAAATCGATGACAGCTGCAGTTACCTCCACGTCCACACTGTGCCGGTTGACCTGCGCGTTGATGGTGACGGAAGGTGCAATCGATAAATCAGCGTAGGTGACAGAGGAAGCAGTATAGGTACCAAGAGCAGTCAAAAGATTATCCAGTGCAGTATATCCCGCCGTATCAATAGTGGTTATCAGAAGCGCGCTTGAGCTGTTCTCTGTCAGGCAAGCCCATGCGTCATATGTAACCACTTGGTTCGCGTCTACTTTATAATTTTCGTCTGCATCACAAATATTCACAACTGCTGTCAGAGCTGATTGCAGAGTCGGGTTAAACAATTTTGCTTCAATTATTGTAGACCCAAGATCCTTACCATTGTAAGAAATTTCCAAATTCGGATTATTATCAAAAATTGTAATCCAAGAACTTATATCTGCTGATATTGCGACAAGGTATTCATATGTCTCTTCCATGTCTGTTTTGAAATCTCCGGTCAGAAGATATTCCGTCGAATTCCCGTTCGTATAGCTCTCAAGGTCTTTTGTCAGATCAAAGCTGCCGTTCGTACTATACTGGGTATACAGAGACTCTATATAATTTGAAGAAGTTGCCATATAGGATTTGAAGTTATATAGATCATCAATCACACTTTCCAGTGCTTTAAGCGAAGAATACAATTCGCTGTACACCGTGTCCAGATTCTCAACGCCCGTATACAACCACCCGATACTTTCGAAAAGTCTCTGCTGCTCAGCAGCACCCGCCACCGTCGCAATCGAATAGTCAACGGACACACTGTAATTCTTGTCATCCTGAGAGTTCGTGAATGTACCAACATAATTTCCATTGCCGTCACTCGTCAGGGTCACAGACTTAGGCTGTGTCTGAGAGTTGTCATATGTCACCGTTGCAGCGGAACCCGGCGTCCATGTATTCCCCTGCGTGTCGGTGTAGGTCTTTGCCGTGATGGTCACTTCTACCGTATTATTGGTCTCTGTGCCATCCTCCGCAAGAACCAGATCATCACCGTCTGAGGGCGCGACATAGGTATATGTCGACTCATTCAGATAACCGGATGTGAGCACAGCCTCCTCCGCACTCGTCAGGCTGTACGCGTCCGCCATCAGCTGACCGGTCGTCGTCGATACAGCACTGCTGGCTGAAGCAGTCAGAAGCGTCAGTCCGTTCGGGCACAGGTTGAATACCATGGCGGCGCTCAGAGCCACGGCAATCCATCGTTTCAGAAGCCCATTTTTTCCTTTCATATTCTCTCCTCGCCTTCTTTAAAATGTTTCGTATGAAAAGGTACTATTGTGATAAAAAAGCATTGAGCAACAGACTGTTTCATCTGTGTTTCAGATGGTGGCGAAATCAGATATCAGCGGGTTCTGACAATGGCTGTTTTTTTCAAAGTATTGAAAGAATGCGGAAATTGCGCGATTGATTTGAGGCAAGCGGAATTCAGACCCCAAAAAATGGACATTGGAAAAAAACCTGATTGATAACATTTTCTTCAGGCCTGCTTTGCATGCCATAAAACTTTATAATATGTAGAA
>JAJPYF010000038.1 GCA_021205085.1 Clostridiales bacterium
GGGCGATGGGTCCAAGTCCTAAATCCGCCAAAAGGAAAAACACGAAAAACGGAATCAAAATCACACGAAACATCGTCAGCTTATTCGGTAAATTCATCTTCTTTTTCAACTTTATTCTCTCCTGTATCAACCTTAATGACAACGACAGGCTCAGACCGGCTCCCCGATCAGATCGTACTCGTATGCTCCGGTAATCCGGATCCTCACAAAGTCACCGGTAACCAGCAATTCATTCGTGCGGACAAAGACATATCCATCGATATCCGGCGCGTCGCGGTAGCTTCTGCCCACATAGGCATCTTCATCCGCCACCTTCCCCTCGATCAGAACCTCCAGCTCCCGACCGATCATATCCTGATTCTTATCGAGGATCACTTCCTCCTGGAGCTCCATCACTTCGGATTTCCACTCCTCTTTTACATCCTCATCAATCTGATCCGGATATTCGGCTGCGGGGGTGTTCTCCTCCGCCGAATAGGTAAAAGCGCCGAGACGGTCAAACTCCGTCTCATTGATAAACTCCATCAGCTCTTCGTGCTGCTCCGACGTCTCTCCCGGGAATCCGCAGATCAGCGTCGTCCGCAGCGCGATATCGGGAATCGCCGCACGCAGGGCATCGATCCGCTCCGACAGGGTCTCACGGTTCGTGCGCCGCCCCATCCGCTTCAGGATGGAGTTGTTGATATGCTGGATCGGCATATCAATATAGTGGCAGACCTTTTCATTCTCACGGATCGCATCAATGAGCTCGTCATAAATCTCCTCCGGATAACAGTACATCAGACGGATCCACCGCAATCCCTCGATCTGATTCAGCTCGCGCAGCAAAAGATGCAGCGACTTTTTCCCGTAGAGATCCACCCCGTACAGAGTGGTCTCCTGTGCGACCAGAATCAGCTCCCTCACGCCCTGACGGACGAGCTCTTCGGCCTCCGCGACCAGCTCCTCCATCGGCACACTGCGGTATGCTCCGCGAATGGACGGGATGATACAGTAGGTACATCGCTTGTCACATCCCTCCGCAATCTTTAAATGCGCGTAATGTCCGCCTGTCGATATACTCCGGGCAGAAAAATGCTTTTCCAGATGATCCATGGGCTCGTATGCCTCGTATTTTTTGCCAGCCAGCACGCTTTCCACAGCCAGAAGAATATGCTCCGTGGAGTTCGTGCCGAGCACCGCATCGACCTCCGGTATTTCGCGGAGAATCTCCTCGCGGTATCGCTGCGCCAGGCAGCCGCAGACAATCAATGCCATACAGGAACCCGATGTGCGGTAAGCCGCGAGATCAAGGATCGTCTGAATGCTCTCCTCTTTGGCATCGTGGATAAAACAGCAGGTGTTGATCACGATCACATCCGCTTCCGCCTCGTCATCGGTCATCATAAACTGATGCCCGGTCAGCTTCCCGACCATATACTCGGAATCCACGAGGTTTTTATCACAGCCAAGAGAGACAAATAATACTTTCATGCTCACCGGGCGCTACACCTCTTCCTCGATATCGTCCTCTCCCAAAATCTTCACATCCTGATTATAGAGCTCCTCAACTGCGATAGACAGCGGCTTTTTGTTCTCCGCATCCGCCACATAAGGCTCTGCACCGGCAATGATCTGGCGTGCACGTTTTGCCGCGGCGATCACAATGGAATACCGGCTGTTGACGACCGGCATCTCTCCGGCATCATCATAATCCTTATTGACAACTTTCATTAATTCAACATAAGACGGGTGTATCATATCTGTTCTCCCTTCACATATTCTTTCAGGTCGTTTTTTATGGTCTCTATCTCGCGCAGGCGGTGTCTCATGCGGCTGCGCTCGCTGCGGATGATGTGATGAACCTCCTCCACACATACATCGAGATCATCATTTATAATGAGATAATCATATGCCTCGCATCCGTCCGCCTCCTCCACAGCGCGGGACAGACGGGAATGCACAACCTCCGGCGTCTCCGTCCCGCGGCCGACCAGCCTGTCACGCAGGACACCGGCAGACGGCGGCGTCACAAACAAAAGCACGGTCTCCGGAAACTTCTCCCGAATCTGCAGTGCTCCCTGTATCTCAATCTCCAGAATCACGGAGCGGCTGCCCGCCAGCTGCTCCTCCACGTAGGCCCGCGGAGTGCCGTAATAGTTGCCCACATAACAGGCATATTCCAGCAGCTCGCCTCCGGCAATCATGCGTTCAAACTCTTCCTTCGTCTTGAAAAAATATTCTCTTCCTTCCTGCTCCCCGGGGCGGGGTGCCCGCGTCGTCGCTGAGACGGACAGCGCATACTCCTCCGGATAGCGCGACAAAAGCTCTTTCATGATCGTTCCCTTTCCTGAGCCGGCAAACCCGGAAAGGACGACCAAAAATCCCGTATCTCTCATGCCTCCACCTCTTTCCCGGACTCCCTGCTCGCGCACCGTCCGGCCAGCGTTTCCGGCTGCAATGCGGAAAGGATGATATAGCGTGTGTCCGTTGCGATCACACTTTTCGTCCGTCTCCCCTGTGTGGCGTCGATCAGCACATCCTGATCCTTCGCGCGCTGAATCATGCGCTTCGCGGGAGCCGAATCCGGATTGATAATGGAGACAATCCGGTCCGTATTCATCACATTTCCAAAACCGATGTTGATAAATCTATTCAATGTTCTGTATCTGCTCCCTTATTTTCTCGATTTCCGTTTTTAACTCGATGGCGAGATTCGAGGTCTCCAGGTCATTAGCCTTTGACAAAATCGTATTGGCCTCCCGGTTCATCTCCTGCGCGATAAAATCCAGCTTCCGCCCGATGCCGGCACCGCTCTCAAGGGTCTCCAGCATAGAATGGACATGTGCCTTTAAGCGCACGGTCTCCTCATCTGTGCAGATCTTATCCGCAAAAATCACCATCTCCGAGGCCAGCCTCGACTCGTCGATCTGAATGTCTCCGAGGAACTCATACATCTTTTTCTTCAGATTCGCTATATACTCCGTCAGAATTTCCGGTGCCCGCGCCTCCACCTTTTCCACATTTTCCAGAATATGGTGAAGCTTCGCAGAAATATCCGCCTTCAGGTGTTCGCCCTCGCGGGTGCGCACACCGACAAACTGCTCCAGCGCGCCGCGCAGCGTCCGCTCAAGCAGCGACCACAACTCCTCCTCGTCTAACGGCTGCTCCTCCATCGTGAAGACATCCGGATATCGGGACAGTGTGCTGACACGGATATCATCCTCCAGCCCGAAATCAGCCGCCATGGTGCGCAGGTGGGTGAGGTATTCCCCGGCAATCTCACGGTTGTATTTGACAGCGACATCATGCTCCGTCAGATCCTCACAGGTGAGAAACAGGTCAACCTTGCCCCGTTCTATATATTCTTTTAAGACGGAACGGATGGAAGCCTCGAAAAAATTCAGCTTTTTCGGCATCCGGATATTGACATCAAAATACCTGTGATTGACTGATTTCAACTCAACCGTAATCTTTCGATGGGTATCGGAACACTCGCAGCGGCCGAACCCTGTCATACTCTTTATCATGATCATCCCCTGCCACACAAAAATTACAAGTCATATCATTATACGGTTTTTTCTATTTAAAGTCAAATCCTTTTCTTTACACTTCACAGAAAATCTGTTATCGTAACCGTTAGAAAACGATTACCCTGAAACGGAGGAATTTCCATGGCTCTTGACGGGATTGTCGTCGCCAATCTGGCATACGACCTGAACCGGGAACTTGCAAACACCCGCATAAGCAAGATTTCACAGCCGGAGGCGGATGAGTTGCTGCTCACGCTGAAGGGAGGCAGCGGTCAAAAGAGACTTCTGCTCTCCGCAAACGCATCCCTTCCGCTGGCCTATCTGACAGAACGGAACAAACCGGCGCCCCTGACGGCGCCAAATTTCTGCATGCTCCTGCGCAAGCATATCGCAAACGGGCGGATCCTGTCGGTTTCCCAGCCCTCTCTGGAGCGCGTGCTGATTTTTGAGGTAGAGCACCTGGACGATCTCGGCGACCTGCGCACCAAAAAACTGATCATTGAGCTCATGGGAAAACACAGCAATATTATCTTCACGGATGATAAAGGAATGATTTTAGACAGCATCAAGCACATCTCCGCACAGGTGAGCTCCGTCCGCGAGGTTCTGCCCGGCCGTGAATACTTTATCCCGGCGCAAAAAGGGAAAAAAACGCCGCTGACGGAGACAATCGACGGGTTTCTGCAGACGGTACCAACCCGGCCGACTACGGCCGCAAAGGCGATCTACGGTTCCTACACCGGCGTCAGTCCCCTCATCGCCAACGAGGTCTGCTACCGCGCGAACGTGGACGGCGGCGCGCCCTGCGCCTCTGTCGAGGAGCAGGAATGGGTCAATCTCGCCTCGCAGTTTGTCTCTGTCATGGCACAAGTGCGCGAAGGACAGTTTGCACCCTGCATTCTCCGGAAGGACGGGGAGCCGACGGAATTCTCCTCTGTTCCCCTTTATTCTTACGCGGACTGTACCGCGGAGCCCTGCTCCTCGATTTCCCGTGTTCTGGAGAGTTTCTACTCGGAAAAAAGCGCCTACACCCGGATTCGCCAGAAGTCCTCGGATCTCCGCCACATTGTCAACACACATCTGGAACGGAACCGCAAAAAATATGATTTACAGCAAAAACAGTTAAAAGACACGGAAAAGCGCGATAAATACAAAGTCTACGGCGAGCTAATCCACACCTACGGCTATCAGGTGCCGGAGGGCGCGAAGAGCTTTGAAGCTCTGAACTATTACACCGGCGAGACGATCACCGTTCCGCTCGACCCTGCCATCACCCCGATGGAAAATGCGAAAAAATATTTTGACCGCTACGGCAAGCTGAAGCGGACGTTTGAAGCGCTGACCGAGCTCGTCGATGATACGAAAATGGAAATCGACCACCTGGATTCCGTCGCCACTGCGCTCGACCTTGCTCAGTCCGAGGGGGATCTCGCCCAGATCCGGGAGGAACTGATACAGAGCGGCTACATCCGCCAGCGCTACTCGAAGAAAAAACAGCAGCAGCAAAAAAGCCGCCCCTGGCACTATCGCAGCTCGGACGGCTATGATATCTATGTCGGCAAAAACAACCTCCAGAACGACGAACTGACCTTCCGTTTCTCCGAGGGAAACGACTGGTGGTTTCACGCAAAACAGATGCCCGGCTCTCACGTGCTGGTGAAAACCAAGACCGGCGAGCTGCCCGACCGAACCTTCGAGGAGGCCGCACGCCTCGCCGCCTACTACTCAAAGGGACGTGAGTCCGAGAAGGTGGAGATTGACTACCTGCAGAAGAAGAATGTGAAAAAACCAAACAAGAGCAAGCCCGGCTTCGTCGTGTACTACACGAACTATTCCATGGTAAGCGTGCCGGATATCACGGGAATTGAGTCCGTGTCGGAATAAACCGCATCATACGTCAGATTTACAGATTCAGCAGGGAAAAGTCCTCTCCCGCGTAAACCCGCAGGCGCTCGCGGAGCGCCCGGTGCGACGGGTCTGTCAGCCCCGGATCCTCGCGAAGCAGCTGCGCGGCTTCCCGGGAGGCTTTTTCCATAAGGCCTGCATCCTGATAGATATCAGCCAGACGAAACCGGAACTCTCCGCTCTGGCGGATTCCGAAAAAGTCCCCCGGCCCGCGAAGCTTTAAATCCTCCCCGGCGATAAAAAACCCGTCGTTTGACTTGTTCAGAACCGCAAGCCTCGCGTTCTCCCCCTCCTGTGCCGTTCCCTGCATGAAAATACAATAAGACTGCGCATCCCCGCGCCCCACACGTCCGCGGAGCTGATGCAGCTGTGCCAGCCCGAATTTCCCGGCATTCTCAATCATCATGACCGTGGCGTTTGCCACATCCACGCCCACCTCAATCACTGTGGTCGATACCAGAACCTGAATCCGGTTCTCCAGAAACGCTTCCATGATCTGATTTTTCTCCTCCGCTTTCATCCTGCCGTGAAGCCCCGCGACGCGGATCTCATCCGGAAACACCTCACGCAGCCGCTTCACATAATCCAGAACATTCTCCCCCTCCGAATGCTCCGTCTCCTCCACCAGCGGACAGATGACATACGCCTGATGGCCCTCGCGCACCTGATTCTCAATAAAGCGGTACGCCTTTTCGCGAAAAGAGGTATCTACGACACAGTTCCGGATAGGCCTGCGTTTCGCCGGAAGCTCGTCGATCACCGAGATATCCATATCCCCGTAAAGAATAATCGCCAGCGTCCGCGGGATGGGCGTCGCGCTCATCACCATAATATGCGGATGCGGACCTTTCCTGAAAAACGCTTCCCTCTGCTTCACGCCGAAACGGTGCTGCTCATCCGTAATCACCAGCGCAAGGCGGTTGTAGGTCACTTTTTCCTGAATCAGTGCATGCGTTCCCACAATGAGCGCGGATTTTTCCCGCTCCAGCGCGGCATACGCTTCCCGCCGCTCTCTCGCCGTCAGAGACCCGGTCAGAAGAATAACCGGATAGGAAAGACCCAGCCGCTGCGTCAGCTCCGTAAGCCTCTGCGCATGCTGTCTGGCCAGCACATCGGTCGGCGCCATGATCGCGGACTGGTATCCGCTGTTGGCGCAATCCAGCATCGCCAGAAATGCGACGATGGTTTTGCCCGAACCGACATCCCCCTGAATCAGGCGCTGCATGACATGTTCCGACCGCATATCCGCCTGAATCTGCCGGATCGTCCGCTGCTGCGCACCGGTAAGCGGGTAGGGAAGCTGTTCTGTCAGGGAGGCGACAAAATCCGCGTCATCCGCCCCCTGCATGCCGGGTTGAATCATGGTAAACTCATTTTTCAGGACCATAGACTGGTCCCTGGTGAGCTGCATACAGAGGATAAAAAAGAAAAACTCATCAAAGACAAGACGGTCCCGCGCCGTGATACAGCTCTCCTCGTCAACGGGAAGATGGATGTTTTTTAAGGCATAGTTGTATTCGCAGAGCGAATTGCGCACGCGGACATCCTCCGGCAGATATTCCATCTCCAGCGGGATATCCGCAAGCGCCGCCTGCACGGTTCGGATCACCAGCTTGTTTGAGAGTCCTTTGGTCAGTCCATAGACGGGGCGAAGCGTTTTCTGCGCCGCCTCATAGCTCTCCCTCGACAGAATCTCCGGCTGCTCCATGTAATACCGGCCGTCTTTTTCCGTCACTTTCCCGTAAAAGACATAAAAGCCGCCCGCCTTTACGACAGAACGGATATACGGCGCGCGAAACCACAGGATGCGGAGCGTCCGGTTTTCACCGGACACATCCAGAACTGCCGTCTTTAAATGAGAGTGCACATGGACGGAGGGACTCTTTGGCGCACGGGCAAAAACTGCATTTTTCTGTTCCGGGACAAACATGTCCGGGTCACAGATCTGCGGATACCGCTCATAATCCCGCGGAAAATACAGGAGTATATCACCGACGGTGTATACTCCTATTAAATGAAACAATTCTTCTGTTTTCGGGCCGATTCCTTTCAAACTGCTGATCGGAGAATCCGGTTTCATGCAAATCTCCCTTCCGAAAATACAGCGGCGGTCACTCTACGGAAATAAGGTAGTAATAGATGGGCTGTCCGCCGTTCTGAACCTCCACTTCACACTGCGGATAGGTCTCCTCCAGGCGGGCGCTGAGGGCAGCAGCGGCATCCTCCGCGACATCTTCCCCGTAATAAACACAGATAAAGGAAGACTCCTCATCCACCATGTGCGAGACCATCTCACTGACAACCGCATCCAGATCGGCACCCGCGGAGAGAATCGAGGAATCTCCGATTCCCATGTAATCGCCCGCCTTAATGTCCATGCCATCCAGCGAAGTATCCCGGACAGCGTAGGTCACCTGACCGGTTTTGACGGTGTCGATCAGCTCAATCATTGTATTTTTGTTATTCTCGGCGCCGGCCTCCGGCACAAAGTTAATCATGGCCGTGATCCCCTGCGGAACCGTCCGGGTCGGAATCACAATGATCTCCTTTCCTTCTGTCATCTCCGCCGCCTGGTTGGCCGCCAGAATAATATTCTTGTTGTTCGGGAAAATAAAGATCGTCCCGTAATCCAGCGAATCGATCGCGTTGAGCATATCCTCCGTGCTTGGATTCATCGTCTGCCCGCCCTCGATAATGCAGTCAACGCCGAGGCCGCGGAACACCTCATTGATCCCGTCACCGATGGATACGGCGATAAATCCGATCTCCTTGGACGGGGCATCGCTCTCCGCGTAGCCGCCCACGCCGGTCTTATCCTGAATGGACATCCCCTGCTCCTCCGGCTGTGTAATGTCCTGCTTTTTGCTCTGTGCCTCCGCCTGCTCCTTCGCAAGCCGCGCCGCGTCCTTGATCAGCTTTTCCTGATGCTCCTCGCGCATATTGTCAATCTTGATACGGCTCAGGGAACCGAAGGTCAGCGCCTTCTGCAAGACCAATCCCGGATCATTGGTGTGAACATGTGTCTTGACGATCTCATCGTCCGCCACCAGCACAATGGAATCTCCCATGGAATTTAAGAACGCGCGGTACGCATCCTCCTCGTGCTCCGTCATGGGCTTGTCAAGGACAATGATAAACTCGGTGCAGTAGCCGAAGCGGATCTCCTCCTCCGTCTGCGCGGAAATCTTTACCACGCCGGGCGAAGCCTCCGATGCCTCCATCTGATAGTCCGTCGCCTTTCTGAGGAAGGCATCCTGCGCCCCCTTCAGGACCTCCACCAGTCCCTGCCCGCCGGCATCCACGACACCGGCCTGCTTCAAAACGGGAAGCATCTCCGGCGTCATCGCGAGAACGCGCTCCGCCTCGGCGATAATCGCCGCGATGTAATCCTCCATGGGACATTCATCCTCACAGGCAAGCTCAAGCGCCTTGTCCGCCGCGCCTTTGGCTACGGTGAGGATCGTTCCCTCCTTCGGCTTCATAACCGCCTTGTACGCGGTCTCACAGGCCTTCTGCGCTGCCTCGCATAAAACCAGCTTATCCAGCGTCTCATAGCCCTTTATCACATTGGTGAATCCGCGAAACAGCTGGGACAGGATCACACCGGAATTGCCGCGGGCGCCGCGGAGCGATCCGGTCGATATCACTCTGGCAAGCTCCTCCATCGCCGGCTCGCCGAGCGACGGGATCTCCTTTGCCGCCGAAAGTATCGTCATGCTCATATTGGTTCCCGTATCCCCGTCCGGTACCGGAAATACGTTTAATTCGTTAATCCATTCTTTTTTGGCCTCAAGATTCTTTGCGCCCGCCACAAACATTCTGGCTAAAAGCGCAGCATCTATCGTCTGTCTGTCCAACCGTCTGTCCTCCTTAGTCAATTACTCTGACACCTTCCACAAAGATATTGATCTTATCGACTGTCAATCCCGTAAACTCCTCTATTCTGTACTTGACCGTGTTCATCAGGTTATCCGAAACAGCGGCGATGCTGACGCCGTAAGATACAATGACATGAAAATCCAGTGTGATCTTGTTCTCCTCCGTGATCTGCACGGTGATCCCGTGATGCAGATAATCCCTCTTTAACAGCTTTACAAGACCATCCTTCATATTGACCGCGGCCATGCCGACGATACCGAAACACTCCACGGCCACCGAACCGGCGCAGGTCGCCACCACTTCAGAGTCAATGCTGACCGTGCCCAGTGAATTTTGTATGATTCCTCTCATAAAATCTACCTCCTGTATGTTCTTCATTATAAACAGATTTCCGGCAAAAAGGAATAGTGAATTTCGTAAATACGCTATTTCTCCTCTTTTTTTCGCGATTTTTAAAAATAATCCTTGCAATCACCGTTCTCTTCTGATAAAATACATTCGTTGTGAGCTCAGAAGTATTTCACGGCTTAGTAAACGCTAAGGAGGTGCAGTCATGGCAAAGTGCAGTGTATGTGGCAAGAGTGTTCATTTTGGCAAAAAGGTGAGCCATTCTCATAGAAGATCAAGCAAGATGTGGAAGCCGAATGTGAAAAAGGTCAGATGTGTTGTGAATGGTACACCGCAGAGGCTGTATGTATGTACATCCTGCCTGAAGAGCAACAAAGTAGAGCGCGCTTAGGCAAAGGCTGTTGCCGCTCTCATAAAATTTCACGGCAAAAAAGACTCGCAGATGCGGGTCTTTTTCTTTTTCGTATCAATATCGTGATTTCATCACGATCCAATTCGCCGCTCGTCAAATTCATGCAAGCATGATTTTCCTCACTTGCGCTCATTATATCATGATTCGCCAAACAGATAATATCCCGTAACCAGAAAGACGCCCGCCAGCAAAACGCCCACAAAACCATTCGGGACAAACAGCATGAACAGCATACCTGTGCCGAACCAAAACATAATAAATCCCAGAAGCTGTCTGAAATCGTGACCGAACATTGTCAAACACCCCTCCTTTGTACAATATATGTGCAAAGCAGGTGTTTTGTGAATCCTACTCGTCTTCGATATTCAGCTTTTCCTTAAGATCCTTCGCAGCTTCCTCGCGGGCCTCCTTGCGCACCTCGGCCTTTTCCGGGTTTTTCTTTTCTTCCATCTTGGTCATAAACTTGTTGACAAAATCAGGGATCATATCCAGAATCTTTGAAATATTATCCTGATTCTTCACGCTGACCATGCGCGTCATCCCATCCTTGATCACAAGGACCGATGAGGGAGAAATCTTCGCACCGACCCCACCACCGCTGTTTTTCTTTTTTTCAGCAATGAACGCGCCCGCGCCCATGCCGAAGGAAACATCCACCAGCGGGAGCAGGATCGTATCATCAATATAGATCGGCTCTCCCACCACCGTTTTGGAGGACACAAACGCATCCATCCCCTTGACCAGAGAGTCCACTGTCTTCTGAAAAGTTCCGTTTGTTCCGTTATTGTTTGTCTCTGCCATTCCGAAAACCTCCTGCCGTTTTCACATCCTGTAGAAAATATGATTATGATGTCTTCTCTCTCAGTGCGCCGATAAAACGTCTGAAATTCTTCTGCCTGAACCACCGGATCAGCATCCGGACCGCGTGAAACAGCATCATGTGCCCTTTCAGCCGGATATTCCCGCGGATAAAGGTCTCCTCTGTCTCAAAGTCCGGCGTGACCTGAAGCTCCGTCTGATAGAAAAGCGGGATGAGCGCCAATCCCCCCACCACCTGTCCGGTAACGGACGGATCATCAAAGCCGAACACAATCTGTCCGCGAACCTGTCGGGGACGCACATGAAAGAGAAAATCCATGAGCCCCGGCCAGACCGCATCCATCAACTCGTAATCCCGAACCAGTCCCAACACATGGGTCACGGTGGCGACGACCCCGGCCGCCCTCCGAAGCGCTCCGTGCTCCGCGTCCTCTTTGTCCTCTTTCGGTTTATTCTTTGCGGCTTTCCTCTGCTTTCGATCCTTCCTGCGCCTGCGGCGCTCCTCATCCAGAAAATCTATGCCGAAGAAAAGTACGGAAAGCACCATCTCGGTCTGTTCTCCGTACAGAAACCGAAATCGAACCAGCCCGAATCCCCACGAGACGCGAAAGGCACATCTTTTCTGCTCCGTATCCGCGTCCAGCATATACGAGACCGGGAGAAAGAGGAGGAGGACAAGGAGAGCGAGGAGGACGAGGACAACGATGCCTATGATCTTACACACGGATATGACAATCATCATACTTCGCATCCTCTGGTCTGTAATTGTTCCATATATGCGCTGACATCCGCATCCTGTCGGACACGGAAGCACTCCGCGATCATCTGCTCCGCCAGTCGGAGCGCCTCCTGCCGCGTCGCGGCCATTCCGGCAATCCGCAGACCGTCGCGCGGATAATTCTCCTGCAGCAAAAGCATACTGGGTATAATCTCCAGAACAGCATGTTCAGACTGCGGGAGCGCGATCAGGAAAACACACGGATGCACGCGGCCGTTTGTAATCCGGTCCTGCATCTTCTTATGTCCGACACGGCATTGTTTCCCGATGTACATGTGATCGCACCAAATCATTTCGTCCCCCGACTGTTCTTCCTGACAGGATGCCCCGTTTTGCTGTCCGTTATACCTCAGATCAGAAATATTTCTTACTGCCCCACAGGTTGCTCCGCTTCAGATCCAGATACTCGCTGTACGCCGCCTCCAGAATCTGTTTCTCATTGGAAAACTTCAGAAGATGATAGGCTTCGTGGTACTTATAATATCCGGAGTCTACAAAAAACTCTTCTCTCTGCGGCCGGCTGTAATAGCTGTCCGCCATCATCAGATACCAGTGAACCTGTTTGCTGACGGTATCGCCCGGCACGGAAAACGTGTACTGGCTCTTGCCGACATATTTGATAATGACCGGATGGGCACCGGTCTCCTCTCTCACTTCTCTTGCGGCGGTATCCTTATACCCCTCACCGGGCTCCACTGTCCCCTTCGGGAGAACCCATCCTTCGTACTTGCCGCGATAGTTCTTGTACAGCAGCAAAATCTTCCCGCGGAATATAACCACACCACCACAACTGGTTGCCTCGATCATTGCAAGCCCTCCTGATGCGGTCTGGATACGCAGCCACCCGATTCAAACGGCTGCGTAAAATTATTATTAGTATACGCTTTTCATAAGAAACATGCAAGCAAAAACCGGAAAGCGCCTTGCTTTTCCGGTGAAATGAAAGAAGCCGGGGTATCGGATACCCCGGCTCGTCAGTGGAGATAGCAGGACTCGAACCTGTGACCCTCTACACGTCAAGCAGATGCTCTCCCAGCTGAGCTATATCTCCATCAGACACTATAATATACAAAATCCTCCCGAATTGCAAGAGAAAATTTCACCTATTTTTTACCTGTAATTGAAAACCTCTTGTGTAATCTGCTTTATTTTAAGCAATAAAATTATTTAATGAACATGGCATCACCGAAGCTGAAGAAACGGTATCCCATCTCCACCGCCTCCTCATAGGCCGACAGCACCTGTTCCCGTCCCGCCAGTGCGGAGACCAGCATGAGCAGCGTCGACTCCGGAAGATGGAAATTCGTGATCAGGCAGTCCAGCACCCGGAAGCGGTATCCCGGATAGATAAAGATATCTGTCCATCCGCTGCAGGGCCGGAGGAAACCGCTTTCATCCGCGGCGGACTCGATCGTGCGGCAGCTGGTTGTCCCTACACAGATAATCCGCCCACCGTTCTGCCTCGCCGTATTAATCTTCTCCGCTGCCTCCTCTGTGATCTGATAGTACTCCGAATGCATATGGTGATCGAGGACATTGTCCACCTTCACCGGCCGGAACGTGCCGAGTCCGACATGTAGCGTCACCTCCGCGATCTCCACGCCCTTCTCTCTCACTTCGCTGAGAAGCTCCGGCGTAAAATGGAGACCCGCCGTCGGTGCGGCCGCAGATCCGTCGTATTTCGCGTAAACCGTCTGATAACGGTTTTTATCCTTCAGCTCATGTGTGATATAGGGCGGAAGCGGCATCTGCCCCAGCTGATCCAGAATCTCCTCGAATATTCCCTCGTAGGAAAAGCGGATCAGCCGGTTTCCGTCCTCGACAATCTCAAGAACTTCCCCGATAAGCAGCCCGTCCCCGAAGAGAATGCGGGCGCCCGGTCTCGCCTTTTTGCCCGGCCTGACCAGCGTCTCCCAGATATCATTCTCCCTGCGCTTTAGAAGCAGGATCTCAATATGGGCGCCGGTGCTCTCCCGTTCTCCGTAGAGACGGGCCGGGATTACCTTCGTATTATTTAAAACCAGACAGTCGCCCGGTCTTAAATAATCCACGATGTGCTTAAATGTCGTGTGTTCCCGCGCCCCGGTCTCACGGTCCAGAACCAACAGACGGGACGCGGTCCGATCCTCCAGCGGATCCTGCGCAATCTGCTCCTCGGGCAGATCAAAATAAAAATCACTGGTCTTCATTGTCTCAGCTCGATTCCCATCCGGTCCAGTCCGTTCATAATCTTCTTCATCACCGCTGTGATATCGCTCTCCTCCAGCGTCCGGTCCTTCAGGCGGAAGGTCAGCTTGTACGCCAGAGACTTATATCCTTTTCGGATCTGCGCTCCTTCATAGATATCAAACAGCTCGCAGTTTTCCAGCATCTTTCCTCCGCGCTGTGCAAAAAGCGCCTCGATCTCGCCCGCGAGGATCTGCTCCGGGACAACCAGAGAAAGATCGCGGCTCACCGCCGGGAACCTTGCGATCCCCTCATATTTCTGGTCGAAAGCGGCACGGCTTACGATCTCCGGCATGTCGATCACCGCGATATATACGCGCTCTTTGATTCCGTATGCCGCGGACACGGAAGGGTGAACCTCACCCAGATACGCCACAACCGCGCCGTCATAGACCACGTTGGCCTGTCTGCCCGGATGCAGGTAAGGGATCTCCGCCTTCGGGTCATATACCGGTCTTTTCTTCATGCCGACCGCGGTAAAGAGCTCCTCCACAACGCCTTTCATCGTGTAGAAATCACCCTCCCCGTAAAATCCGAAGGGCAGCGGCATCCGCTCATCCGGAAGTTCGGTCATCGGAAGCTGTTTCGGCAGATAGACAAT
>JAJPYF010000147.1 GCA_021205085.1 Clostridiales bacterium
CGATTATAAATATACATTAGCAAATGTAGATTAAACAGAGGAAAAGAATTGCTAAAGGATGCAAATAATTTATTCAATGACGGATCTTACAAATCTGCAAATAACAGAGCGTTTTACGCGATGGAAAAAGCGGTTCGTGCATTGCTTGTTTTGGAAGATGTCGAGCCGCAGACTCACAATGGTGTATTAAAACAATTCAACTATCTGTTTATCTTTAAGGGCACCGAATTTTTCAACCAGAATGACTATCAAAAGTTGGCGAAATCAGAACAAATTCGAAACGCGTCAGACTACGATGATTTTTATCTGGCAAGCAAAGAAGAAACGCTGCAGCAAATTGAGGATGCTGCATATATAGTAAAAAAAGCAGAGCAGTATATCTTGGGCAAAAAACAGTAATATAATAATCCCAAAAGAAAAGAAAACCACACAAGGGTCGCCGAAGACCTGTGTGTGGTTTTCTTAATTATACATGCTTCTTAATCGCTCTCCGCCTCAGGAACTCAAACCACTTCGTCAGATGCCGCATGACGGATTCCTCCTCAAAGGCAAAGACCGCGGCAAGAAGCGCGCACCGAGCGGAAATCCCGCTGATGGCGAAAAGGTCATTGAAAAGCACCGCAAAGAATATCATCGCCGCGATACATCCGAAGAGGACGCCAGCGCGGTATTTATTCAGCGGTTCACAGATCCGGTACAGGATCAAAAAGCCCACCACGGACAGAAGGAAGGTACTGGCGACACTCACATCCTCCGCGGGAAGGTTGAAAACATTTCCCAGCACGACCATGGCCGCGATGGAGAAGAAAGAGGTCAGCGCGGCGGGCAGCGACCGGAGCAGCACATCGAGCAGGAAGCGGATATTCTGTTTCCGCTCGCTGGACTCAAACGCCAGAAGGAACGCCGGTACGCCGATGTTGAACATGGAGATCAGGGAGACCTGCGTGGGCTGCAGCGGATAGGTAAACGTATTGATAATGGAAAAAACCGCCAGCAGCATGGAAAAAATATTCTTATAAAGGAAAAGCGTCGCGGACCGCGTGATATTGTTGATATTGCGCCGCCCCTCCCCGATAATCTCCCGCATATGGGAAAAATCGGAATCCAGCAGCACCACCTGTGCAGCCTGCCGGGCCGCGTCGCTGCCGGCGCCCATGGCAATGGAACAGTCCGCCTCCTTCATGGCGAGAATGTCGTTGACACCGTCCCCCGTCATGGCGACCTTCTGTCCGCTTTTCCGCAGGGCAACGACCAGATTCTTTTTCTGTTCCGGCTTGACCCTCCCGAAAACCATGTATTTTCGTACTGCTTCCGCATAGTCCTGTTTGGACTTTAAGGTTGTCGCATCGACATATCGGTCTGCATTCGGGATGCCGACCATCGCGGCGATCCGCGACACCGTCAGCGGATTATCGCCGGAGATCACCTTCACCGTCATCTCCTGCGCCGTGAGATAAGCAATCGTCTCCTTCACGTGCGGGCGAAGCCCGTTCACCAGACACACAAACAACAGCGGCTTTACCGTGTCGCCCCGGACACTGACAAAGGCGAGGAGCCGCTCTCCTTTTTCCAGATGCTCCCGCAGGATATCCTGATTCTCCTCCAGCGTGGCGTCATTCAGCAGAAACTCCGGCGCTCCCAGCCGGTAAATCTCCGCGTCCGTGGCGATCTCGGAAAATTTCTCCTTCGAACTGAACGGCTTCACGGACACCGCCGAAAGCAGCCGTCCCTCCTTGTAATAAGCGCAGAGCGCTTTCGCCGTGCTGTTGGAATCCCGGACCGTGTGGACATATGCGCCCAGTATCTCTTCCGCATTCATCCGCGCTTTCTCATCCGTTCCGACCGGCGCCAGCACCGCGGTGATCTGCATTTTGTTGTCCGTGAGTGTCCCGGTCTTATCTACGCAGAGTACATCCACCCGCGCCAGCGCTTCCGTGCTGCGCATATCGTGGAGGAGGACATGCCGCTGCCCCAGCCGCATCGCACTCAGAGCCAGCGCCACCGTCACCAGCAGGTAAAGTCCCTCCGGAATCATCCCGATGACGGCGCCCACCATCGAGACCACCGCCTCTGAGAATGTATTTCCATTGACAAACATCCCCTGATAAAAGAGGGCGATTCCGATCGGAATGATCAGGACACCCGCGATTTTGACAATCAGATCAATATCAAAAATCATCTGGGACGGCTTTTCCCGGATCACCTTCGCCTTCGCGGTCAGCCTTGCCGCATAGGAATGAGCGCCCACACAGATCAGCTCGGCATAACAGACACCGGACACCACAAAGCTTCCGGACATCAGCTTTGCTCCCTCCGTCTTTTCCACCTCATCCGCCTCGCCGGTGAGCAGCGATTCATTTACCATGACACGCCCGGAAAGCACCTCGGCATCCGCCGGAATCTGCTGCCCGCCCTCCAGCCGGATCACATCTCCCAGCACCAGACGGTCAGAGGGGATCTCCCGCTCCTTTCCCTCCCTGCGCACCCGGTAGGAGGCGACATCCAAAAGAGACAATTTGTCCAGCACTTTTTTCGCCTGCAGCTGCTGGATAATCCCGATCACTGTATTCGCGGCAACCAGGGGAATGAAGGTGAGGCTGTTGTATGACCCCGCAATGATCAAAAGCACCGCGATAATGCAGAAAATCGCATTAAAATAAGTGACGACATTCCCGCGGATGATCTGCTTCACACTTTTTCCCGAATGCTCCGGCATCACATTGACATTGCCGCGACGCTCCTGCACGGCTGCCTCCTGCTCCGTGAGCCCCCGTATGTTCTCCTGATCGTACATATCTTTCCTCAAAACACCTATCCTGTCACAGTATTTTTAAATCATGATAATTGTTCAGAACCATGACTATCATACCATAGTTGGACGCAAAAATACCCGATTTTATCAATTCTTCACAAATACTTCCCGAAATAGCAAAATCTCCGCTTTCATTTTCCGGCGGAAAAGCTTATGATAGCATTATCATATTGTATTATCAGGAGGAACCCCAGATGAAAAAAATCTCTTTTATCGGAACCGGGAACATGGGCGGCGCCCTGATCCGCTCCCTGAAATCCGGGCAGGTCTATATCACGGACTACAACATGGAAAAAGCGAAAGAACTGGCCGCCGAGGTCGGCTGTGAGACCGCAGCAGACAACACGCAGGCCGTAGAGTTGGGGGAATATATATTTCTCTGTGTGAAGCCGCAGGTGATCGGCAGTGTGCTGGAGGAGATCTCCCCGGCGCTGAACACCGCCATAGAAAAAGGCCAGCCGAAGGTACTGGTCTCCATCGCAGCGGGGATGACGCTCGAGACGCTGCGGACCCGGCTGTCCGGCCCCTGTCAGGCGCTCCCCTTCATCCGGCTGATGCCGAACACCCCCGCCTCCATCGGCATGGGCATGATCGCGCTTGCCTGCGGCAGCGATGTCTCCGATGAAACCGCGGAAAGCGTCATGGACATCCTCTCCGGCGCCGGACGCGTCATGCGCCTGCCGGAGCACCTGATGGATGCCTTCTCCGCCGTGAGCAGCTGCTCACCGGCTTTCGTCTATATCTTTATCGAAGCTTTGGCGGACGGCGCCGTGATGGCCGGCATCCCCAGACAGGACGCGATCACTTACGCAGCGCAGTCCGTCATGGGCTCCGCCGCCATGGTACTGGAAACCGGGCAGCATCCGGGCGCGTTAAAGGACGCCGTGTGCTCCCCCGCCGGTTCCACCATCGCCGGAGTCGCCGCGCTCGAGCGGAACGGATTCCGCTCTGCCGCCATTGAGGCGATCATGGACGCCTACCGCCGCAATGCGGACCTTGGGAAAAACTGATCACCGTCACCGTAAATACTGCGCTTCCCGCCGTCCGGACAGAAAGATCCCCCTGCGTTCATCACGAACACAGGGGGACAAGCATATTTTCATCGGATAATTGCTGTTATTTTGTCCGCCGACTGCGGCGATTCCGCAAGCCGACTGCACGCCCGGCCTTTTTCTCACCGGAACACTCGCACATACACCGGTACAGTTCTCTCTGTTTCGGGAGCATATCCCGCTCCGGATACCGGTCCGCATACTCCCCGCGGAGCACTCCGACCGCCTCCGGCGTCATATGGCCGAGCAGCGGGATCGCCAGCGCCTCGATCGAGATCAGTCCGAGACGGATGCTGTCCTCGACGCCGCTGTAGCTGCCGCGGTCGCATGCCAGCACCGCGCGAACCGCACGCTCTGCCAGATCCGCATCCGGCGAAGCCTCCAACTGACTCGTCAGCGCAGTCACCTCCTGCTCCACATCCTTGTACAGCTGCTTATGGAAAGGATTGTTCTGTACTTTTCCCATGCCAAGCCATGTACTCACGGAATCCTTCGCTGTATACTTTTCATATATCAGCGCCCGCATTTCCTCAATATACCGGTCTATGATCTGTGTAATGTCCATGAATCCTCCGAATTATGCCGCCTTCTCCGGAGCCGGAGCCTTACCGCTAACCTTCTTCGCCGCGTTGAGTGCCGCCCTCGTCTGAAGGGTATCCAGCGCAACTGCAAACAGAAGGACGCAGCCAAGCGCGACATACTGCCAGTATGTATTGACATTCAGGAAGTTGAATCCCTGGTTCAGAACGGAGATGATGAGAACACCGACAACCATGTTGCTCATCTTTCCGCCGCCGCCGCCCATTTTAACACCGCCGAGCATCGCACCGGCCATAACCGTGAACTCGTCGCCGACACCCATGGACTGAGAAGCGCTGCCCATACGTCCGATGTTGACGACCTGCGCCAGCGCAAAGAACAGACCGGCCAGAGCAAAAATCGCGATTCGCATCTTCGCCACACTTACGCCGGACAGCGCCACCGCATCCGGATTGGAGCCGAGGGCATACACGTTGCGGCCAAAGTGTGTCTTGTTCAAAATCAGGGAACCGATGATAACAAGGACAACCATCACGATGACACCGGACTTAATACTCGACCCGCCGATAAACGGAATACTGTAGCCGCCCAAAACCTTGTAGACTCCCGTCAGATCCGAACCGCGGAAAGTCTTCTGTACACCGCCGGTAAACAGGTACGTTGCACCGTTTAGTATATACTGCATCGCCAATGTGATGATGAACGGGAACACCCGCAGCCATGCATACATGACGCCGTTAAATCCCGAAAATACAACACCCAGAATGATACCGACGCCAAGAGCCAGTATCCAGCTTCCCGTATTGATGTCGACGATCGACATGGCAATGCCGACGCTGGAAAGGATGTATCCGGTGGACAGATCCATCGCGCCGCCCAGCATGATAAAGGTGATTCCGATACCTACAATGATCTGGTAAGAATAGTTTCCCAGAATATTCATGATGTTTGCCATGGAAAGGAAATCCCGGTTCGTCATAGACTTGCACAGCACCTGGAAGATGATCAGCAGGACAATCAGCACAAGAACCATCATGTATTCCTGAATTACTCCGGATAAATTAATTTTTTTATTTTTCATCTCTTTAACCCTCCGCTTCTTTTGGTCCGCCAGTCGATGCCATATCGAGAATAAGTTCCTGGCTAAACTGATCCTTTGTCAGTTCTCCTGCAAGGCATCTCTCGCCAAATACCACGATTCGGTCTGACATGCCGAGCAGCTCTTCCATATCAGATGTTATCATGATGACACACTTTCCGTCCTCACACATCTGGTTCATCAGTTCATAGATCTCATACTTTGCGCCGACATCGATACCCCGGGTCGGTTCATCAAAAATTACGATCTCAGATTCCGTCGCCAATGCCTTTCCGATAACGACCTTCTGCTGATTGCCGCCGGACAGCGTCATCACCTTCGTCCTGTCAAGATTCGGCGCCTTGATTCGCATCGCCATTCCGTAATAATCAGCGATCTCCGCCGCTTTCTTTTTATTTATAAAACCGCCGTTGGATATTTTTCCGAGGAGGTTGTATACAATATTCCACGAAATCGTCTCCGAGAGGAAACATCCCTCTCTCTTTCTGTCCTCCGGAATCAGACAGACACCATACTTGTGCATCGCCTCTTTCGGACTCCTGATATCGGCCGGCTCACCGTTTACATAAACCTCACCCCACTGTTTCTTCTCAGCGCCATACACGACCTTCATAATCTCGGTTCGCCCCGCGCCGACCAGACCCGATACCCCGAGGATCTCGCCCTTACGCGCTTTGAAAGAAATATTTTTTACACCATTTCCGGTGAGATTCTTAAGCTCCAGTGCCACATCGCCGATTTTGGCATGGCGCTCCGGGAATGTCGCCGTCATCTCGCGGCCGACCATGTATTTGATCAGCTCTGCACGGTTTGTCTCCTTCGTCATAAGTGTTGTGATGTACTCACCATCACGGAGAATGGACACCCGGTCGGACAGCTCAAATACCTCGTCGAGTCTGTGGGAGATAAAGATGATCGCCACACCCTTGTCCCGCAGCTGATTCACGATCCGGAAGAGGATCTCTACCTCAGCCACGGAGAGCGGTGCGGTCGGCTCATCCAGAATCAGCACCTTACACTCCTTTGAGACAGACTTCGCGATCTCCACGATCTGCATATGGCCGGGCGTGAGATCACGCACCAATGTCGAAGGATTGATATCTACCCCGAAATCATCAAAGATTTTCTGCGCGATCTCGTTCATTTTTTTCTGGTTGACGAATTTACTGATCTTTTCTCCATAGCAGATATTCTCCGCCGCGGACAGGATATCAATCAGATTGAATTCCTGATAAATACACTCGATCCCATGGGCTCTCGCAATCGCCGGCGTCATCGCTTCATAGACTTTATCATCGACCGTAATGGTTCCGCCATCCGGTGCGTGCGCACCGGTGATCGTCTTAATGAATGTGGACTTTCCGGCTCCGTTCTCACCGATCAGCGCGTGTACCTCACCGGGATAAAAATCGATGGAGACATTGTTCAGAGCTACTACTCCGGGAAACACTTTGCGAATTCCCTTCAGGGACAAGATCGGTTTTTCATTTTTCAAAGCTTTTTTTTCACTCATAAAAACCCCCTGTTTCTAATGATAATAATCCAAAAATAAAATGCAGCGGAGCGGAACACTCTCCGCGCCGCTGCACGATCAGACTTTTACTCACATATTATGTCAGTAACTATTCATATAACGCTGAGCCAACTTCATACTCTTCGCACGGATTTTCATCACCCTGTACCCAGCTGTAAGAATATCCGTAAATATTTGTCGCGGAAATATCATCATAGTAGGTATCTCCGAACGTCCATGTATAATCCTCTGTGCATCCTGTCACACCGAGCAGGATTGCTGCGAGCTTGCTTCCTGTCGGAGAGAAGCTCTGGCCGTCATCGACTGTAGTGGAGAATCCGGACTCCGCAAACTCCTCAATTTCTTCCTCAGTAGCCTCGCCGCCATATGTGGAATAACCTTTGATTGCGTTGGCAGAAGCATCAGCCAGCACATCGTCATACATGGAGAGGAATGTTCCATCTTCAGCGTAGCACGGAATCACGCAGAAGTCTGCAAGATCAAGTCCGTTGTCCGCAGCGTAGGTCTCGATGTAGGAAGCAATACCCATCGCCTCATCCGGCTCGTAAGCGATAAACACACGGCAGTCCGGATTCGCAGCCAGTACGGAAAGCGCATTGTTGTAAGCGTCTGTCTGAGCGGAATCACCGTAAGACTGTGTGGAAGAAACTACCGTAAATACATCGGAAGCCTCAGCTGTGCCGTACATGGCGTTGGAGCGATAGACGCCATCCTGAATATCATAGTAAGTATCCAGAGCGATCGCATAAGTACCGTCCTCAAGAGTCGGAACATCGCCGCCCTCAGCAACACGGTTTGTCACCCAGTCCTCAGCCGCCTGAACCGCAGCCATACCGGTAATGGAGTAAGCCGTCGCGATATAACCCGCAATCGTATATCCATCCGGCTCCGCTCCAAGGAAGCAAACCGCGATACCGGCCTCAGTCGCTTCATTGCAGGCATCTTCAATCGCCGCCTGATCAGATGTCGCGATCATCAGGCATCCGACATTGCCGGCTGCGATCGCGTCCTCGATCAGCTGAACCTCAGACGAAGTGCTGGCATCTTTCGTAACATAAGTAAATCCATACTTCTCCATCACATATCCCATGGAGTCTGCATGTACCAGAAGTCCGGGAACACCTGTCGTCGGCAGGATTGCCCAAACCTCATACTGCTCGTTCCATGTGAAATCGCCCGTCGCTTCTGTGGCATCTGCCTCCTCAGTCTCAGCCGCTTCCGTCTCCTCCGCTGCGCTTGTCTCGGTCTCGTCAGCAGTGTCCGTCGTCGTGGAAGTTGAAGTGCTTCCGCATGCTGCCAGTGAGAAAACCATCGCTCCTGCAAGAACCAGTGATACAATTTTCTTTGCTTTCATGTTGTCCTCCTTTTTATAAAATGTATTGTTTTCGCAGTCCGTTTCCCGCGACTGCCATTCGATCCGGTCCAACACGACAGGCCGGATTGAACTGTTATCATTCTATTTCATAAAAAGCAAGATTCAAACGCTCTTTTTTGTGAAAAAACTTCCGTTTTTTTAGATTCGTATATCAACCAGCAAAAATTGCAAATGAACGAAACAGCATAAAATCACATCCTGCGGCATAAGATAGCGTAACGTTAAAAAAGGATTGTCCCTTGAAGCACACGCATCTTAGAAAATGCCTTATCCCCGCACTTGCTGCCGTTTTTCTGGTCTGCCTGCTCGCGTTCGCCGTCTGCCGCGGGACAGTTTCAGATTTTGTTCCAAACAATTCCGCCGACTCCGGCACAAATTTTGATCAGGCGCTCACCCTTTCCGAAGACGAACCCTTCCGCACTTACATCGACGCTCTGTTCTGTGAGGAGATTGCCGCCAGCCCCCTTTCGCTTCACTATACATTGAAGTCACCCGAGGACTACGGCATCAACTCATACAGCACCGATCTCGGCAGCTATTCTGCGGAAGACCTGTCTGTCTCAGCCGCCCTTGCGGAGTCCGTCATCGCTGCTCTGCGGGAATATGACGCAGACATGCTCTCCGTCGAAAACCGCCTCACCCGGAACGTTCTTCTCGATTCGCTTGAAAACACGGTCGCCGCCGCTTCCTTTCCTTATTATGAGGAACCGCTCCGCCCTTCCACCGGCGTTCAGTCGGAGCTTCCCATCCTTCTGGCAGAATATACTTTTGAAAGCAGGCAGGATGTTGTCGATTATCTTGAAATACTCGCAGAGATCCCCGCGTATTTTGACAGTATCTGCACCTATGAGGCAGAAAAACAGGATCACGGTCTCTTTATGTCTGATTTTTCTGCTGAAGCGATTATCGCCCAGTGTGAAGCGTTTGTCACCTCAGCGGAGGAAAATTATTTAATCTATACGTTTGAAGAAAAGATAGAAAGCCTGACGGAGTTGACCGCCGCAGACCGGGCGGCCTTCAATCGACAAAATCAGGCAATCGTGACAGAGAAAGTGCTTCCTGCTTTTTTGCAGATTGCGGACACGCTGCGGGAGCTGAGCAGCGCATCCGGAAGCAGTACCGCTGCCGGGAAGGACAGCTGCGGCCTGTGCGATCTTCCCATGGGCGGTGAATACTACGCCTTTCTCGTCAGGCAGGCCACCGGCAGTTCTGACGGCATCACGGCTCTGCAAAACCGGGTTGAAAAGCAGCGCGCCGCCGACCTTCTCGAAATCGCCGCGCTTCTGGAAGAATACCCGTCGCTTGAGACGGATGCCCTGTCCGCCGCGGCGCCCTGTGAGACACCGGAAGAAATGCTGGAATTGCTGAAAAATGCGATCCGGGCGGACTTCCCTTCCGCGGACAACTGCAGCTATACCGTCAAATATGTGGACGCCGCGATGGAGGATTTCCTCGCCCCGGCTTTCTATCTGACCGCCCCTCTGGACGATTATACACAGAACTCCATTTACATCAACAACGGCAACGGATACACCGGCATCCGGCTCTTTACGACACTGGCCCACGAGGGATATCCGGGGCACCTGTATCAGAACGCCTTCTTTTGCAGCATCGATCCCGCACCCGTCCGGGCACTGCTCGGACCGGCCGGATACTCCGAGGGATGGGCGACTTATGTGGAAATGCTCTCCTATCATTATGCCGGTCTTCCGGACGAAACTGCGGAATTTCTGGCGTTGGAACAGTCCGTCATCCTGAGCCTCTACGCCACGGCGGATTTCGGCATCCATGCAGACGGCTGGTCCTTTGCGAAAACTCTGGATTTTTTCTCGGATTACGGATTTTCCGACGAAGAGACGATACGGGAAATTTTTGAATTGATCGCGGGAGAACCCGTCCACTATCTGAAGTATTATATCGGATACATAGAATTTCTGAGTTTAAAAGAATATACCCGGGAGATCGGCGGTACGGATTACTCCGAGCTCGCCTTCCACCGGGCGGTGCTGGAAATGGGGCCTGCGCCCTTCACAGTGCTGCGGGAATATCTGCCCGCATATTTTCTCGAATAAAATACCACATTCCGGTTGCAGCGCAAAATTTTCTCACCCCGGTCACACCATATACTTCCTCTCCAGCCGCCGCACGACAATAAGAAACATGGGTACGACCACACAGACCGCGAACGCCCATGCCAGCGGGCTTGTATAGCAGACGGCATGATACCCTGTCAACGGAATAAAAACCAGCGCCATCAATCCCCGCGCCACGAGCTCACTACAGCCGGCTAGCATGGCGGCGGCACTGTAACCGAGGCCCTGGATCGCCATCCGCGTGCAGTTTAAAATGGCGAGAAGCCAGAAGAAAATCCCGGATACGGTGAGCAGCTGCTGCACATACCCCAGCACCTCTGTCTCAGCGGCTGAGACAAAGAGCAGTGCAATCTTCGAGCCGGCAAAAATCAGAACCAGTCCGATCCCTGCGCTATAGATAAGGGCAATCCCCACGCTGCAGAGCACGCCCTGACGAATCCGCTTGAACTGCCGCGCGCCGAGATTCTGCCCGCCGAATGTGGATCCCGCCGTGGCAAACGCATCAAAGGGACACATGGCGAGCTGCTGCACCTTGAGCGCCGATGTGTAAGCAGACACATAGACGGTTCCCAGCGTATTAACCGCGCTCTGCAGAATGATACTCCCGATCGCGGTGATAGAAAACTGCAGACCCATGGGAACGCCCATTTTGACCAGCGTTCCAATATAACCCGCGCGAAACGTCCTCTCCTCCCGGTCGCACTTCAGGATATCATATCGTTTTATCATAAAGATCAGACACAGAATGCCGCTGACCGCCTGTGCCGCGATCGTCGCGATCGCCGCCCCGGCCACGCCCATCTGAAATGATATGATGAATATCAGATCCAATACGATATTCAGTACCGTGGAAAAGGCGAGAAAATAAAACGGGGTTTTCGAATCTCCCAATGCACGAATCACCGAAGCCGTCGCATTGTACAATATCGTAAACGGCAGCCCCAGGAAAATTATAAAAAGATAGCTGTACGACTGATCGAAAATATCCGTCGGCGTACTCATCCATGTCAGGATATCATCGCACAGGAGACAGGTAGCCACCGTCAGACCCGCCGCGATGATCAGACACAGATATACCGCATTCATCACATATTTGCGCATCTCCGAATAATCTTTTGCTCCGAAGCGCTGCGCCACCGGCACGCCGATTCCGGTACATGTCCCGGAACAAAATCCTATGATCAGAAACATGATCGAATTGGTCGCGCCCACCGCCGTCAGCGATAAAAGACCCAGATAGCGCCCTACAATGATCGTGTCGACCAGATTATACAGCTGCTGGAACAGGTTTCCGAAAACCAACGGCACGGAAAACTGCCAGATCAGCCGCAGCGGATTGCCCGTCGTCATATCCTTTGTCATAACAAACTCCCTCTGTCAACAGTCAAAAATGATATTTCTACTATAGGGAAGTACGAAAAACAATTTCAACGGGGACAATAAAAGTCCCCTTATGAAATGTTTTTCGTACTTCCACGCATACTTCTTACAATCCGTCAGTTACGCTGACACAACTGCTGATAGATGTCCCGCTTCCCGACGCCGCGGTCGCGCGCGACCTGCTTCATGGCCTCCTTGCGGTCCATCCCGCCATCCGTGTAGTATGCCATGTGCTCTTCGACGCTCATGCTCTCCCAGCTCTCGCGCTCTTTTCGGATCAGATCCGCCCGGTCGCGCCCCTCGATCACGATGACACACTCTCCACGCACGCCAGTTTGTTCATAGTAGGAAACAGCCTCGGAAAATGTCGTCCGGAACACGGTCTCATACTTCTTTGTCAACTCCCGGCAAACCGATATTCTACGCTCTCCCAGCACAGATTGCAAGTCTTTTAATGTAGAAATCAGATGATGCGGCGCCTCATAAACGATCAATGTGCGCGTGTCGTCGCGCAGCTCCTCCAGAATCGCCGCCCGCTCCTTTTTCTCCCGCGGCAGAAAAGCCTCAAAGGAAAACCGCCGCGCAGGCAGACCGGACAAGGTCAATGCCGTGACGCAGGCTGCGGCTCCCGGAAGGGAGGTCACCTCAATCCCCTCCTCATAGCAGATGCGCACCAGATCCTCCCCCGGATCCGAGACCGCGGGCGTTCCCGCATCCGTGATGAGAGCGACGTTCTGCCCTTCCCGCATCTTTTCTACCAAAGAATAGGCTTTTTCGATTTTATTGTATTCGTGATAACTGGTCAGCGGAGTCTTAATCTCAAAATGATTTAACAGCTTGATGGAATTTCTCGTGTCCTCCGCCGCGATCAGGTCCACTTCCTTCAGGACACGCAGAACCCGCAGCGTGATATCCTCCAGATTTCCGATCGGCGTTGCACACAGATAAAGTTTGCCGGCCATCTCTGTCTCCTTCCTTAAATACACAAAGCCACGCCATGCGTAGCTCTGTGTCAGTATCCGTCGCAACGGACATACTCTCATATAGTTTCCACTTAAAGGTAGGGCTCACCTTGTGTCATTATATTGGGCAAGGAATTAAAAGTCAACCGGTTTTTAAGGGTTTCTATTGCTCTATTCTGCTTTCATCTTTTGTATTGAATAAAAAACAACACACATTGTAATTTTCAATATATTCTATTACAAAAGAAAATTAATGGCGAAATGTCAATTTTTAAGGAACTTTTTATTTAAGATTGCTCCAACGATCATTAATGCCGAAACACATAGCAGACAAATAATCTGCCCTGTAGTTACAACTGGTTCTCCAAGATAATTAAGTAAGGCAGACAGCACCACTCTTTCATAATTCCACCAAACGATATGCATAGCAATGATGATAATACCACAAATTATCAATGTGTTTGCTGCCATCTTATATTTCTTGTGCCATATAATGCCCAAAGTTCCTATAACAAGAATTATTATATTGCAAGCTATACCCATTTTAAGGCAATTCACCATATCGTTATAACTCACCCAAATAACAGCAGAACCATATTGTAAATAAGAAAAGCTCTCTTCAGACAACAACGGAACAAGTACCCGAAGCAAGGAGATGATAAAACAAGTTCCCCAGATAATACACAATATGCCAGAAATCAAGAGCAATATCCCACCTATTTTCGTCGGCATATGTCCTTTGGGCTGAGCAGCACTTATATACGGCTGTTTAACGTGTTCCCGATAAGTGTTCTCAGACATCTGTTGTTTTACTTCTTTCCCACATTTTGGGCAATACTTTGTGCTCTCTGAAATCTGAGTTCCGCAATTTCTACAAAACATAACTTTCACCTCCTAATTCTCATACCATGATACATTTATATATCCACCTGTTATGCACCATGCACCATTTACATATATGATCAAATGTTCAGTGTCCCACGAATAATATCCTTCATCATTGGCTTGAACAACATCACATGTTACTACAACTGCCTTTTTAAGCGAATTTTCTTCAAAACCATAATCCTCTAACCAAGCATTTAGCTCTCTAATTTCATCTTTATCCGCTTTGTATACATCCATAATATCATACGTTATTTCATATCCTTCACGATAATAATCATCCGCTTCATCCTGATATAATTCCAAGAGTTCTGTTTCGTTATAACCCCAGTCTGAACAAAGCATTTCTAAATAAGGTTCGGCTGCCAGAGAATAGAGCAGTTCTCCAT
>JAJPYF010000154.1:0-12033 GCA_021205085.1 Clostridiales bacterium
TTATTATACCGTATTTTTATTCTTTGTCAATAAAAGTGCTCATCCGCCGCGCCGTGTCCCGAACACCCGCGCAAATGCCTCACTTTCATATACTTTGCGCACACTCCCCTGGCACGCCACCGTTTTCTCATCGATCAGGATAACCTGATCCGCATACTTCGCCACATAATCCAGGTCGTGGGAGATCAAAATGATCGCAAGGTCATAATTTTTTTTCAGATCCGAGATCGTCTGATAAAACACATCCATCCCGTTCTGGTCGATCCCGGAGACCGGCTCATCCAGAAGCAGCAGATCCGGCTGATCCATGATTGCCATGGAGAGCAGGACTCTCTGCAGCTCGCCGCCCGAAAGGTTGCAGACCTGCCGGTCAATGAGGTCCTCCGCCTGAAAAACCGAGAGATTTTCCCGGATTTTCTCGTTTAAGGATTTGCTTTTTTTCCAGAATACCGGATAACGGCTCTGGTAGCAGGCGATCATATCATAGACACTGATGGGCGTTTTTTTCTCTATATTCAGGCTTTGCGGAACATAACCGATCTTCAGCTCCATCCCCTTTCCGTCCGGAAGCACGGTCGCCTCCTGCTTCGTTCCGGTGTCCGGAATATGGGTTTCCGCGTGATGGTGGGAGGACAGAGAAAACTCGATGCTTCCCGTGTGGGGGATATCTCCCAGTATCGCGCGGATCAGTGTGGATTTCCCGGCCCCGTTCTTCCCGATGACCGCCGCCAGCGTGCCGCAGTGAATATGAAGATTCACGTTTTTTAAAATTTCCTGCTCTCCCACCGTCACGCCGATGTCGTTAATGCGGATACAGTGGAGTCCGCAGGGTTCAAGGAGTTTTCGGAACATAAGCCCCTCCCTATTATTGATAAGCTTCCCGTATCAGTTCCAGATTCGCGCGCATCCCGTCAAGATAGCTGTCCGCGTCATAATCACCGCGGGTCAGGGTATCCAGATAAATGACACTCACATCCGCCTCGGCCTCAACGGTATCGCCCATATCTTTTCCGTAGAGCTCCTCGGCGAAGATGACCGGCACCTCTTCCTCCGCGATCACGGAGAGGATGTCAGCCACCTCCCCGGCGCTGACCTGCCGCTCCTCGTCCAGATCCATGATCCCGACAACCTCAAGGCCCAGGTCGTCTGCCAGATATTCATAAGCCTCATGAAAAAGCACAGCCGGCTGCCCGTCAAGCTCTCCGAACACATCCGCGTATTCATCCCGCAGTGCCTGCAGGTCACTCAGATAGCGGTCCGCGTTTTCCCGGTAAATTTCCTCATGCGCCGCTTCGGGATCCGCATTGATAAGACCCGCGCAGATGGTCTCAATCTGCGTCATATACCGCCCGATGCTCATCCACGCGTGCGCATTGTCGTCCAACAGCTCCGTTTCCTCACAAGCGTCTATGACAACCAGATCCGGATACTGCTCCGCCACCTCCGAGAGAAAGCTCTCAATCCCGCCGCCGTTGATAATGAACACATCCGCCGTGGCAAGAAGCCTCATATCCTCCGTGGTGAGCTGGTAATCATGGAGGCATCCCGTCTGCGGCTCACTCAGATTCTCCAGAGAGACGCCCTCGCAGTCACCGATAATATTCTCCGCCGCAACATACATGGGGTAAAAGGAGGTCACCACAGTCAGCGTCCCGTCCTCCCCGGCCTCATCCTGCTGCTTCATGTAGAAGGATGTAAGCCCGAGTCCCGCAAGAAGGATCACGGCCAGGAGAATCGCGGTAAATACATACTTGTTTTTTATCATATTTTACTGCACCTCGCAGACTCCCTCAATCAGCTCCCAGATCTCCTCTCTCCCCTGCTTCGTCTCAGCGGAGAAAGGAAGAATCACGGCATCCGCGTCCATACCCAGGCCGTTCCGGATGGCTTTAACCTGCTTCGCGGTCTGGCTGCGCTTGATCTTGTCCAGCTTCGTCGCAATAATGATCGGACGGAACCCCTGATACACCATCCATTCGTACATCATCCGGTCGTTTTCCGAAGGGTCGTGGCGGATATCGATGAGGAGGAAGACCGCGCGAAGCTGCTTCGATGTGTGCAGGTAGCGCTCGATCATCTGCCCCCACTTTTCCTTTTCCTTCGGGGAAACCTTTGCGAAACCGTATCCCGGCAGATCCGTCAGGTACAATGCGTCATTAATATTGTAAAAATTGATCGTCTGAGTCTTGCCGGGCTGTCCGGAAGTCCGCGCCAGAGATTTCCGGTTCACCAGCGCATTGATCAGCGACGACTTCCCCACGTTCGATTTCCCCGCGAAGGCGATCTCCGGCTTCGTATTCTTCGGAAGCTTACTCGTGTACCCGCAGACCGTCTCCAGCGAAACACTCTTTATTACCATGACCAAATCCTCTTGCCAAAAGAGCGGAGCCAATACCGGCCCCGCTCCCAATACCACTCTGTAATATAAACTTTTACGCCGACTTACTATACTCCAGCAGCGGCAAATCCTGCCCTTCCACCAGCGCTTTCGTGATCGTGCACCTGCGGATGCGCTCATCCGAAGGAATGCGGTACATGATGTCCATCATGACATTCTCCATGATCGCGCGCAGACCTCTCGCGCCGGTCTTGCGCTCCAGAGACAGATCCGCGATCGCCTCCAGCGCGTCCTCCTCAAACTGCAGCTCCACACCGTCCAGATCCAGAAGCTTGGTGTACTGCCGGGTCAGGGAATTGCGCGGCTCCGTCAGGATACGGATCAGATCCTCCCGCTCCAGCGTGTCCAGAGAGACCGTGATCGGCACCCGGCCGATAAACTCCGGTATCATGCCAAATTTCACAAAATCCTGCGGCAAAACCTCCCGCAAAAGCTCGCTGACCTTTTTATCATTTTTCGCCGTCAGCTCCGAATTAAACCCGATCGTCCCGCGATCCAGCCGGTTCTCGATAATGCGGTCGATGCCCTGAAACGCGCCGCCGCAGATAAACAGAATATTCGTCGTGTCGATGGAAATCAGCTCCTGCTGCGGATGCTTCCGGCCTCCCTGCGGCGGAACAGACGCCACCGTTCCCTCCAGAATCTTCAGGAGAGCCTGCTGCACGCCCTCGCCGGAGACATCGCGTGTGATGGAAGCATTCTCAGACTTCTTTGTAATCTTATCGATCTCGTCGATGTAAATAATGCCGTACTCGGCGCGCTCCACATCGTAATCAGCCGCCTGAATGATTTTCAGGAGAATATTCTCCACATCCTCACCCACATATCCGGCCTCCGTCAGTGTCGTCGCATCCGCGATGGCAAAGGGTACATTCAGAATCCGCGCCAGCGTCTGCGCCCGAAGCGTCTTTCCGGAACCCGGAGGCCCCAGCCTCCCGACATTGCTCTTCTGTAGCTCCCCCTCCAGATCCGGTCCGGCCATGATTCTCTTATAATGATTGTAAACAGCGACCGAGAGAACCTTTTTGGCCTGCTCCTGTCCGATCACATACTCATCCAGAAAAGCCTTCATCTCCTCCGGTTTCAGGAGATTGATCTCCCACTCCGAATGTCCCTGCTCACGGCCCTCCCCGCGAATCTGATCCTCCTCAAGGATCTCATTGCAGATCTCGATACACTCATCACAAATATATGTCCCGTTCGGACCCGCGATCATCTTATTGACCTGTCCCTCTGTCTTTCCGCAGAAGGAACAGCGGATCCGGTTGTCCGAATTCATTCTTCCCGCCATGCTGCCTCCGATAACTGTTTTGGCACTCTTTACTGCCTGTTTTCGATCACCGCGTCAATGAGACCGTACTCCACAGCCTCCGTCGCGGACATAAAATTGTCTCTCTCGGTATCCGCGGCAATCACCTCGTAGGGCTTGCCTGTATTTTGTGCCAAAATACGGTTCAGTTGCTCTTTGGTCTTTAAAATATTCTCCGCAACGATCTGGATATCCGTCGCCTGTCCCTTGGCGCCGCCGGAGGGCTGGTGAATCATGATCTCCGCGTTCGGAAGCGCAAACCGCTTCCCCTTTGCGCCGCCTGCGAGCAGAAACGCGCCCATGCTGGCCGCAAGCCCAATGCAGATCGTGGAAACGTCACACTTGATATATTGCATCGTGTCATAGATCGCCAGACCCGCCGACACGACCCCGCCCGGGGAATTGATGTAAAGCTGGATATCCTTTCCCGGATCCTCGGACTCCAAAAAGAGCAGCTGCGCCACCGTCAGGCTCGCCGTCGTCTCGTTGACCTCCTCACCGAGGAAAATAATCCTGTCCTTCAGCAGACGGGAGTAAATGTCATAGCTGCGCTCTCCCCTGCTGGTCTGTTCCACAACGTAAGGTACTAAACTCATAATCCTGCCTCCTTACTCGGCCTCTTTCTCCGCTTCCTTCTCTTCCTTTTCCGCCTTCGTCTTCGCTTTCGCGCGCGGCTTCATATTCTCTGTCACGAACTCCAACGCCTTCCGGGATGCGAGGTCAAGCTTCATATTCTCCTTCTCCTCCTCGCCCATATATCCCTTCAGCTGTTCCGCCTCCATCTGATACATGGCAGCCATGCTCTCCAGCTCCGCATCGATATCCTCATCCGTGATCTCGATATTCTCCGCCTTTGCGATCGCATCCAGCACAAGCTCATTCTTAATCCTCGACTCCGCATCCGGGCGGACCTGCTCTTTTAACTGATCCATGGTACTTCCGGAGAACTGGAAGTACTGCTCCATGGAGAGTCCCTGCTGCGCCATCTGCTGTGCAAACTGGTTGATCATATTCTCACACTGGGTATCGATCATCGCCGCGGGGATGTCCATCTTGGACTTCTCCACGATCTTCTGCAGCGCTTCCTCCTGCTGTGCGCGCTTCGCATCGCCGGCCTTGCGCTCCTCAACCTTCGTCTTCACACTTGCCTTATATTCATCAACGGTGTCAAACTCAGAGACATCCTGAGCGAACTCGTCATCCAGCTCCGGAAGCTCCTTCGTCTTCACCTCGTGAATCTTTACCTGGAACACCGCGTCCTTTCCGGCCAGATCCGGTGCGTGGTACTCCTCCGGGAAGGTAACATTGACCTCAACCTCATCGCCCACATTCTTCCCGATCAGCTGATCCTCGAAGCCGGGGATAAAGCTGCCGGAACCGATCTCCAGAGAATGGTTCTCATCCTTGCCGCCCTCAAAGGCAACGCCGTCCACAAAGCCCTCATAATCGATCACCGCTGTGTCGCCGCTCTCGATCGCACGGCCCTCCACGCTGACGATTCTGGCGTTGTTCTCGCGCTCCTTATCAATCTGCGCCATGACCTCTTCCTCGGTCGCCGCAGTGTCAACCTTCGTGACGGTAACTCCCGCATACTTTCCGAGCGTTACCTCCGGGCGAACCGCAACATCCGCCGTAAAAATAAACGGCTTGCCCTTCTCAATCTGAACCACATCGATGGTCGGGCGTGAAACAACATCCTGCCCGCTCTCCGTCACGGCATCACTGTAAGCCCCCGGAATCAGATCGTTTACCGCATCCTCATAAAAAACAGCCGGCCCGTACATCTTCTCAATCATGTAGCGCGGCACTTTGCCCTTGCGGAATCCGGGGATGCTGAAATCCTTCTTCTGTCTGTTGTATGCGCTCTGCAGCGCCTTTTCCAGCTCCTCAGCGGACACCTCGATGGTAAGCTGAACCATGTTTTTCTCTTCTAAATTCGTAACCTGTACACTCATCTCTCGAAAATGATCTCCTTCCGTTTCTATCGGGATACGGCAAAAAAGGCACAGTTTCGCCGTCCACAGTCATTTAGGCATTATAGCACAGCCATATTTCAAATGCAAGATTTAGTTTGTTCTCATGTGGACCAACAAAAGTCAGGTTTCTTCGTCCTCCCGATCCTTATCACGCAGGCGGAATTTGGGCTTCTTCTCTTCAAGGACAAACTTCCGGACTAAGATGATCAGCACGACAGCGATCACGGTCAGCAGATTCTCCACCGCCGTTGTCTCCTGAACAATCATGTGCCGCACAATCACAAACGTCATAACCTCCAGCACAGTATCGGTACCAGGTATGCATAGCATTTTAAACAGTTCGATGACAATCAGTATATTGATCACATAAGTGATAAATGCGAGGAGCGCCTGACTGTCGGATGCATTCGCAATATATTCCAGCAGCGGCGTTTTTAAAAATATGATTGCCATGACAGTAACAACAATAAGAATAGCGGAAAGAATCAGCTCCAGCACCACGCTGATTTTGTCCATAACGGTTCTGATCTTTTTAAGCAAAGCAGACATAGGCAGCCCCCTGTTCTCGTCGTGAGAGTGCGTCGTTTTAACCGGTTAATCAATGAACTGCGATTACGTTTATTGTACAGGCAGGTTTTACCCTTGTCAAACAGTATTTGGGATTATCGAGCCGGGAGTTTGACAGTTAAGTAGAAAGAAATTGCGCAGCCGCATGGGCCGCGCAATCCCGATCCGATCACACCGTTATATGACTTTTTTCTCCTTCAATGCGTTCATTTCCTCCTCAGACATTTCAAGGAGTCCGCCGTATATCTCCTGATTGCTTCCACCCAGCTGCGGACTGCACTCGTATTCTACCGACACAGCACTCATCTGCGGGGCAAACCCCGGCACTTTTACTTTACCCAGCTGCGGATGCTCGATCTCGACCATAATGCCTCGCTTATAGTACTGCGGATCGTTCGTGATATCCGCGCAGTCCAGCAATGCTCCTGCTGGAACATCCGCCTTACAAAGGATATCCATCGCTTCCATTTTATCATGATCCTTCAGCCAGTCTTTGATCGCGTTATCGCAGATATCCTTGTGAACATACCGGCTGCGGGGAGTCGCCATCTCCGGACAAATGTCCTGCTTGAGATCCGGGCGTCCGATCACATCGCAGAGGTTATCCCACTGTTTACTTCCCGGATGCCGACTGCAATAGATGTGCACATAGTCATTCTGCCCAAACGGTTTACAGGGATAGGTGTCTGACGGCGCCACATCCTCCAGAGGCATACCGTTGCACACCCGGTGATTCGGCTCTCCTTTTTCCAGATAGGACTCCCACTGGGAACGGCTCAGACCGATCATAAAATCCTGCATCGCAATATCCACACGCTGGCCGATTCCTTCTCTCTCACGCTGCAATAATGCAGCGATAATGCTCATCGCTAGCATGACTCCTGTCCCGGAGTCCGCCACAGAGGTCCCGCATTTCACCGGCTGATCCGGCAGGCCGGTCGCCGATACCATGACGCCGGTGTGTGTTGCGATCGGATCAAACGCTGGATAATCCCGGTAAGGACTGTCAAGGGCAAATCCCTTCAGGCTGGCATAGATAATCTGTGGATTTTCCTTCTTGCACTCTTCATAGGAAAGCCCCAGCCGATCCATCGACCCCGGCCCCATATTCTCCACCACAACATCGCTCTTTTTCAAAAGACGCTTTAACAGCTGCAGACCCTCCGGAGATTTTGCATTGCAGGTAATGGACTTTTTATTCATATTTACAACCAGGAAACCATAGCTGTCTACGCCCGGTTTTGCCTGAGAAAAGCGTCCGAATTCTCCTTTTTCCGGCCGTTCCACTTTGACAACCTCCGCGCCCAGCCATGCCAGCGTCTCCGTACACACGGTTCCCGCCTCAAACTGCGTCATATCCAACACACGATAACCTGTAAGTGGTCCTTTGCATCCCATACTGTCATCCTCCTATTTCGATCTCTCTTCTTTGTTGGGAATCACCCGTTCTTCAATAAATTGCTCGACCAGTCCCGTCATGGTATCCGCATTCCATTTGCGGGCATCCACAGGATCGGCCTTAAAGATCAACACCGGTATTCCGGCATCCTCCAGTGTCTTCTTAATAAAATAGCTTCCCTCCACAGCCTGCATACAGTTCTCCGGCACCATATAGACAACACCGTCAATGTCGTTCTGCCTCGCCTGCTGCAGATACCACTGGCTGTTCCACGGCGGCATATGCAGAAAATCCTCCATGCCGATATACCGGGCTGCCAGCGCCCGCAGCGGGTCTTCCTCCACATGATTGCGGATGTACGCGTCCGCACCCATGGCCAGATACATGCTCCACATGAAAACCGCTCCGTACTTCTGTTCAAACCGCTGATAAAAGCTGAAATCATGCCAGATTCCGCGCCCCAGCCACATCAGACGATACTTTTCATTCGGAACCGCAGCGACGCCCCGGTCAGCCAGATCCTTCACTTCCTCATAAAGGCTTTTCGCGTGATCCGCCGCCCAACGGGTTCCCCGCTGCCACTGCGCCTGCATGACTGCATTGATCGTATCCACAACCGTAACCGGCACCGGATGACAAGAGGCAATCAGATCCCGGGTCTTCTTATACCAGCCCTCCTGCTCATTAATCAGGTTCATCACACGGACCAGTTCATTCATATCAAACATCTTTCCGGTCTTCATTTCCAGAAAGCGGATCATCTCCTTCAGTTCCTCCACCGCGAAATCCAACCGATCCGTGTCATACAGATCCTCCCAGTGATCCGGCACCAGTTCATACCAGTTCAGCGGAATCTTTCTGGGCACCGTATTTTCCATAACATAAAAGTCTGCCCCGTGATTTCGTGCGAACAGCTCGAAAATCTTGCTCTGGCAGTCGCAGGTCAGCCGTGTGATCGCCAATGTCGGCTTCGGGAGACCGCCCCATGGCCCCATCGGTTTCCCATCCTCATCATACCTGTGATCATCCGGATCCAGACTCTCCGCAAAGGCAGTGGCACAATAGCTGCACAGATCATCCCGATAGCCAGCCGCATCCAACAGTCCGTAATATTTCTGCGTCATGCGCTTCGCGCCGCAGATTGCCGCCCACCATTGATTTACCACAAAGGGAATATCCATAACCCTCAGGATTTCCATCGGCACATCCGCATTCAGATAACCGAACTCCCCGCCGGCCTCCGCCCTTTTCTTCAAGTCCGCAAACCAGGACTTCTGATAGGCGCTTGCCGCCGCTGTCGCCTGCAGGCGTTTCACCGCTTTTGATCTGGACATTCCACCGTTTTGTGCTTCAGACATCCTGCTCATCCCCTTTCATGCCGCTGACAAAGCTTTGTATTTTCGCTTCAAGTTGCTCATTTTTGCTGACCGGCCACTGCATTTTCACACAGTTCAAGGTCTTGATTCCTCTGCTCTCCAAGCTTTTTTTCTGACTCGGATAATCCCAGCTGGCAGCCTCCTCATATATGTTTGTATAAAAGATGACTCCTTCTGCCGCAACCGCATCTGCCATGCAGTCCAGAGCCTCCACTCTCTGGCTGACAAAAGCCTTCTTGCTGCTGAATTCTCTGAGCATATACCGATCCACGATCGCGCGAACCGGGTCAAAATCCATATTGTAATCGCGCTCATAAAACCGGTCGCCCCAGTCATAATCCTCCCCGACAATTACTGCTCCGGCCGACTCAATCAGATCATACAGCTGCGTATCCTCCTGATTGCTTCCGCTCACAAAAATCCTCGGTCCGCGTATAACCGGCCAGGATCCGGCGTCCTCCGTCACCTGATTTACCAGCGCAGTGTGCGTTTCACGGTCCGTAAAAAACGCGCTGCCGATGATTACCAGAGCCTCCGATCCGTTGATGCGTACCTCGCTTCCGTGTCGAAGCTCTGCCATACGCCGAAGTGCCTGCCGGTTCTCATTACAGATAGCCGCACCTTTACGTATATCCTCATCTGTAATGACATGTCCGGCCCACTGCTCTGCCTCTTTCCAAAAGCGCTCGATCGCCCCCTCATTCCGCGTCTGATACAGATAATTTCTGGTAAACAGCCAGTCAATGAAAGCGACTTCCGGCACCGCTTTCTGCGGCTCCACCCGCTTCAACTCCCGCAGATACAGGTATGTCCGAATCAGAACATCCGTGCTGTTGGAAACCGCGAGCGCATTGATCTGATTCGCATAGGTTCCGTCCACGATTTTCTCAAACTGCGCCCTGACCACCGGATCAAAGGCATACTCCAGATACCGGTCTGTCTCCGTCAGCGGTTTATCCGGATCCGCATACACACGGATATGCAGCATAAATCCGACGATCATTATCTCATACGTAACATCACAACCCCGATCACCCACGAACTTTTACAACGAGCGGCCCCACGTCGCGGCCTCTTCCTCCCGGTGTTCATATATATATTTTAATTTCAGAAACGCCTCGCTGCTGCAGGCACATTTCCGAATACTCATAACCCACTCACATCCTTTCTCATTTCACTGCTCTCACGCATATTACGCACGATCTGTGCGAATCTGTTTGATCCACCGGCCGCGGCGCATCCGGAACAGACAAAGGACCAATTTGAATATGTTTTCTATTTTCATAAAGAACATAATCCAAAACGGAGGCAGTCCCCACAGAATTCCTGCACACCAGCCAAGCGGGACACTGACCGCCCAAAGGAAAACCACATCCGCAACCATAAGAAATGTTGTATCTCCGCCGCCCCGCAGAATCCCCTTCGTGAGAATATTTGACGGCAGCATGAAAATCATAACCACACTCAATGCCCGCAGCAACGACAACGCGATCTCCTTTGTCTCCGGTTCGATCTGATAGAACCCGACAATGACCGGTCCTGCTGCCAAAATAAACAAGCTGACTATAACACCGAATATAAAGGCAACCACCACCAGCGTATTACTCTGCCGTCTGGTTTTCTCGATGTCGCCTTCCCCCAGTGTGTTTCCGGTGATGATCAGAGCCGCCTGGCCCAGACCCGAGCTCAAAATCGTCGATATATGCTGGACAACCGTTGTAATGGAGTTGGCCGACATAAACATTATGCCGATATGTCCTGACACTGCAGTGATTGCACTGTTGCCGAGTCCGAGCAGCGTATCGCTGACCATAACCGGCAGAGAAAAGTGAAGATACTCGCGGAAGAGATCGCGGCACGGCATAAATAAATTCCGTGGACAGAACAACTTTCTTTTATCGATCACAAAGAAGTATCCGCATATCACCGTAAACTCAAATGCTCTGCTGATCAGCGTTCCGAGCGCCGCACCCGCAACACCCATCTCCGGAGCGCCCAGTTTCCCGAAAATAAACACCCAGTTAAAAAAGATATTGATAAAGAATGCCCCGATCGATGTTCCAAGAGGAATATACATCTTCCCGCTGTTTCGAAGCGTGATCGTGGTTGTCAGTGAGAATCCGTATAACAGGAAGCAGGGAAGCGCCCACTTCAGATACCGCACACCCTCCGCAATCACATCCGGTTCCACGGTAAAAATCCCCATAATCTGTGCCGGGAACAACGCAACCACCACTGTAAAGGTCACTGATACCAACAGGCAGAACCGATACATCCAGGCCAAAGTTTTCTTAAAATTCTTCAGATCTTTCGCACCCCAGTAGCGGGACAGCAGCACCGTCGCACCCATGCCCATACCCATGCACATATAATTAAACAATGTATGGACCTGCACGGCTATCGTACTGGATGAAAGAGCCACTTCATCTAACTGACCCAGCATGACGTTGTCCATCAGATTCACACCTACTGTGATGATCTGCTGTGCAGACACCGGTCCGCCGATTAAGAGAATCTTTTTATAAAATGACTTATCCCTCTCAAACTGCATCCTTACCACTCACTTTCCATAAGGCTGCCCTGTCCCTGCGGAACAGAGCAGCCCCTTAAACCTCCTATACTTACAAAACATAGGACATAAGAATCGTTCCGATTGAAATCGATATAATGACAACCGCACACGCGACCCATCCGTATTTCCAGATCCAGCCGGGATTCTCCTTCATGGTTTCATCGCCCAGGAACAGCGGCGCCGAACCTCCGGCTGCCATCGTCATAAACGCGCACAGTGCCGTCATAACCACCGCCGGAATAACAGCGCTGACATTGATGCCGGCACTCATGCCATAGCCGATGATGGTCGGACCGACCAGTGTGCCGATGATAACCGCAGTCGCTGTGTTGGAGAACACATTCGTGCAGACCAGAACAACCACAACCAGCACGATTACAAATACAGCAAACGGCATATTGCCGAACAGCTTGTCCAGGATCGCGCTCAGCCATGT
>JAJPYF010000154.1:12043-14009 GCA_021205085.1 Clostridiales bacterium
GCCATGTACATACGCCCAACTCTGTATCGCTGACCATACCGCCGAGTGCCGTAAACGCACAGACAGCCAGCACGATGCCCCAGTTGACCGCTTTGCCCATGCTGCGGTCGATATTCACCAGCGGCTCGCCGCCGACCGGAATCAGCGCCATAAGGATCAGCACAAACACGAACCAGAATCCCTGTCCGATGTTGTTAATGATTGTGTATCCGGGCATGGTGGCCGGAAGCCAGATCATTACGATGCTGTACGCAAAGCCGATCAGGAACAGGATCATCGCCCACGCCTGGCGCTTTGAGAACTTTGTTCCGCCGTCTGCGCAGATCTCCGCAATATCCACATTCTCCAGATTTGTGAAATCGACCCGGAAGAAAGGCTTCATGGACAGACCAAACAGAATTGCCAGCAGGATGCCGCACACAGCCGCAGAGGCCATATAGGCCATCTGGTTCATCTCCAAACCTGCTTCAAGAACACCTTCCATAAACAGATTGTAGATCATCATCGCCATGCCCTTGAACGGCACGATACCGCCTCCCACGGAAGCTGTCACAATGGTTCCGGTAATCATCGCTTTCTTCCACTGGGATTTGTTGTCATATCCAACTGCTTTCGCAATCGCGTTGACCATGGATACGCCGAAAAGGAAGGATCCAAGCGCACTTGCCAGAGCGCCGAGAATCGTCAGCGCCAAAAAGAACACGACGGAAAACAATACCGGCTTATGATTCAGGAACTTTCGCGAAATCAGCCAGCGCGCGAGCACTGCATCCGCTCCGGACTCCGTTACGACAAACAGCACCACAAAAATAACAATCAGCTGCCATACCGTTGCGCTCCCGAGCGTATTTGTGATAATTGTTGTACCGTCTATGTATCCGGTGAGAACCATCGAGAACATGATCAAAAAGGAGGGGACACACATTCCGAACCCTGTAGAAATCAGCCAGATTCCTCCGATAAAGATGCCGATTGCCTCCACGCCCATCCGCGTGACATCGCCCCATGTCGGGCAAATCCGCCCGAATACAAACATAAAAAACAACGCAATAATCAGATGTACATATTTTTTCATACTTTTTTGTTGACTCATAATCATTCTCCTTTGTGTGCATGCACACTATCTCTTTGGCGGCTGAGGCTGCGGCGGCAGCAGCTTGTCCGCCTCTTCCGCCTGCCTGGCCATGCCATCGAGACACATGCCGATGAACATGGATTCATAATACTTGTAATTTTCTCTGCCCAGCACAAACGGATTGGGAACCCCGTCACAGATATTCCGGACAATGGCATACCTCTCCGGCCCTCCGTCTATAAAGGGATGTGTACTGATCTCCGCGTCGCACCCCATCCGCTCTGTCACCTCCGCGAATTTCAGCGCCGACCGCAGATAAATCACCTTGTCACTCATCTTGTACGGAATACCGGATCCGCCCCACATAGCTACCATATGCGGCCGACCTTCATCCGTCACCGGAAATACATAGCTGAATCCTCCCGGCGTATGGCCCGGAGTGAGGCAGCAGTAAATCCTTGTATCCCCCAGCTCAATCCATCCGCCATCCTCAACGAAATCATAGATCGGCCATTTCAAGACGCCAGTGCGGTTGCGAAGATCGGTCTGCGCAAACTTATAGTCTACTTCGGACATATAAATCTTACATCCATACTGCTCCCGGAACCAATCCGCCGTTCCGTAATGATCACCGTGCCCGTGGGTGATCAGGATAATCCGGATATCCGCCGGATCCAGCCCCAGATCAGCAAACCCCTGCAGGATCATCTGCTTGTGTTCCTCAAGCGGCTCCATGCAGTCCAAAAGAATGATTCCGTCCGAAGTTTCCAACACAAAACAGCCTACATTCGGCGTCCCGATGAATGAAAGCTGATCAAAAAAACGTGTCGCAGGAATCGGTTCCACCTTCTGTCCGAAAAGCGGCTTGTGCGGCATGGGTGTCCGCCAGCT
>JAJPYF010000126.1:0-1586 GCA_021205085.1 Clostridiales bacterium
TGATTGTGGAGTCCCCTGCAAAGGTAAAGACCATTCGGAAATTTCTCGGCAAAAATTATGAGGTAACTGCTTCCAACGGCCATGTGCGGGATCTTCCGAAGAGCTCGCTCGGTATCGATGTGGAGCATGACTTTGAACCGAAATATATTACCATCCGCGGAAAAGGCGATATCCTTGCCAATCTCAGGAAAGAAGTGAAAAAAGCAGATAAAGTATATCTTGCAACCGATCCGGACCGGGAAGGTGAGGCCATCTCCTGGCATCTGTCACAGGCACTGAAGCTGGATGAGAAGAATACACGGCGGATCACATTCAACGAGATTACAAAAACTGCCGTGAAAGAGTCGCTGAAGCATCCACGGGACATCAATATGGACCTTGTAAATGCCCAGCAGACCCGACGAATCCTGGATCGCCTTGTCGGCTACCGGATCAGTCCGCTGCTCTGGGTCAAGGTGAAGCGCGGTTTGAGCGCCGGACGTGTTCAGTCGGTAGCGTTGCGCATTATCTGTGACCGCGAGGATGAGATCAATGCCTTCATTCCGGAGGAATACTGGACGCTGGAAGCGCTTTTGCAGGCGCCGGGAGAGAAAAAGACCATGACCGCGGCGTTTTACGGGGATGAGAGCGGGAGAATTGCGCTTCACAATGAAGCGGAGGCTTCCGCAATCCTGAATGCCGTCCGCGATCAGGAGTTTCGGGTTCTGGAGGTAAAGAAAAGCGAGCGCACAAAGAAACCGCCGCTTCCCTTCAGCACCAGTACACTGCAGCAGGACGCCAGCAAATACCTGAATTTCTCGACACAGAAGACCATGCGTCTTGCCCAGCAGCTTTACGAGGGTGTGGATGTAAAGGGAAGCGGAACAGTGGGTCTGATCACATACCTTCGTACCGATTCGACCCGTGTCTCAGAGGAGGCAAAGGCATCTGCCGCCGCCTATATTGAGGAACATTACGGCGGCCGCTATGTATCTGCACAGGGAAGTTCCGGGGAGTCTTCCGCCCATATTCAGGACGCACATGAGGCGATCCGCCCCACAGATATCCGCCGTTCTCCGGTGTTGGTGAAGGAATCCCTGACACGCGACCAGTTCCGTCTGTATCAGATGATCTGGAACCGCTTTGTCGCGAGCCGGATGACGCCTGCATACTATGAGGCCACCAATGTCCGCATCGGTGCGGGACAATACCGCTTTACGCTTTCGGCATCCGCGCTGAAATTTGACGGATATCTTTCCGTCTATGCGATGGACGAGAAAAAACAGGATACAACCATCCTTTCAAAGAGTCTAGAGGAAGGACTTATCCTGAAGACGAAAGGATTTGAGCCAAAACAGCATTTCACGCAGCCGCCGGCACATTATACGGAGGCAACCCTCGTCCGGACGCTCGAAGAGCTCGGAATCGGCCGGCCAAGTACCTATGCGCCGACCATTACCACACTTCTCGGCAGAAGGTATGTTGTAAAGGAAAAGAAAAACCTTTACGTTTCCGAGCTGGGAGAAGTGGTCAACCGGATTATGACGGATGAATTTCCCGCTATCGTGGACGAACAGTTTACCGCAAACATGGAATCCCTGCTGGAT
>JAJPYF010000126.1:1596-2966 GCA_021205085.1 Clostridiales bacterium
CGATGAAGTGGAGGCAGGCAGTGTGAGCTGGCGGGAGGTTGTAAAAAATTTCTACCCCGATCTGGATGAGGCGGTTCGGAAGGCGGAGCAGAATCTGGAAAAAGTGGAGATTGCAGATGAGGTTTCCGACGAGATCTGCGAAGTCTGTGGGCGGAATATGGTCATCAAATACGGGCCCCACGGGCGATTCCTCGCGTGTCCCGGATTCCCGGAGTGCCGCAACACGAGACCGCTGCTGGAAAAGATCGGCGTACCCTGCCCGGCCTGCGGCAAAGAGCTCGTTCTCAAAAAGACACGGAAGGGAAGGAGATATTACTGATGCGAAAATTATCCGGACTGCGATTTTATGTCATGGCAGAAGCCTTCCTCCACGCCCTGCCCGGTCTGCGGCAAATATATGGTTGAAAAGGGGAACCGGCTTGTCTGTTCTGACAGGGAATGCGGATATGTTCAGGCCGTGGACAGTAAAAATTAAAATGTAGCGGAGGAGACAAATGAGTAGTGTACAGCTGTTAGATAAGACAAGAAAAATCGGGAAGCTTCTTCACAACAACAATTCATCCAAGGTGGTATTCAATGATATCTGTGCCGTGATGACGGATATTCTGGCCTCCAATGTGCTTGTCATCAGTAAAAAGGGAAAAGTTCTCGGAATTTCAGCGAGCAAAGACAATCCCGTGCTGACCGATCTGTTAAGCGACCAGGTGGGCGGCCACATTGACCCCGCGCTGAATGAACGTCTTCTGAGCATTCTTTCCACTAAGGAAAATGTCAATCTGGAGACGCTGGGTTTTACCCGGAGTGATGTCCGCCGCTTCGACGCGACGATCGCACCGATCGACATCGCGGGAGAGCGCCTGGGCACCCTGTTCATCTACCGGCAGGACAGACAGTATGACATAGACGATATCATTCTGTGCGAGTACGGCGCAACCGTTGTCGGACTGGAAACCATGCGGTCTGTCAACGAGGAGACCGAGGAGGAATCGCGGAAACAGCACATCGTAAAAGCAGCCTTCAACACATTGTCTTATTCGGAGCTGGATGCCATACGCCATATTTTTCAGGAGCTGGACGGCCGCGAGGGGGTACTGGTTGCCAGCAAGATCGCGGATCGTGTCGGCATCACCCGTTCCGTCATTGTCAATGCGCTCCGCAAATTCGAGAGCGCCGGGATTATCGAATCCCGCTCCTCCGGCATGAAGGGCACATACATAAAGGTATTAAACGATGCACTTTTTGACGAACTGGACAGAAGGGAAGAATAGAATAGATTTTCAAATAACGGGTTGTTTTTTAAGGGTGGATATACTATAATCAATTTATAAAAAAGAACGGCGTGCGCGCATAGATGTGTGTCCCCGTTTGAA
>JAJPYF010000144.1 GCA_021205085.1 Clostridiales bacterium
CGGTAGGTGCTGGCTCTGCCACGCTGCGCGCCGCATCCGAGAACGTTGGTCACGGTCACGCCGGTGATGCCGATCTGGGACAGTGCCTCGTTCAGGGCATCGAAGCGGCTCTGTTTTGCAAAGATCGTGATCTTCGTGATGCTCACATCGCTTGCGGTCGCCACCGAAGGATCCGGTGTGCGAAGCTGTACCGGAACGGCCTCATCCATCGGAACCGCATTCTCCGGAAGCTCAACCGGAATATGTGAGGAGAAGTTGTTGATGCTGGAGGTCAGCGCGAAGTCCGCATACGCACTCGCCAGACCGTGCTCGGTCTGATCCAGACCGATGATCTCCTCCTCCGCCGATACACGGAGACCGAAAATTGCTTTAATCACGAGGAAAGTGATCACAATCGCGACCGCCGCCCACGCCGCTACGGAAACAACACCGAGGAGCTGAAGGCCCAGCAGCTTTACGCCGCCGCCGTAAAACAGTCCGACAAGCTGATTCCCGTTTTTGTCTGCAATGGAGTATCCCGGTGCGGAGGGTGTTGCAAACAGACCGACCGCAATGGTTCCCCAGATACCGTTCATCATGTGGACGGCAACCGCGCCGACCGGATCGTCGATATGGAGTTTGTAATCCAGCAGCCAGACACCGAAGACCACCAGGAGACCTGCCACACCGCCGATCACCAGAGCACCCGCACAGTCTGTCACATCGCAGGGAGCCGTGATGGCGACCAGACCGGCCAGAGAGGCGTTCAGGCACATGGAGACATCGGGCTTGCCGTACTTTAACCATGTAAAGATCATGCACACGACCGTCGCTGTCGCAGGGGCGACCGTTGTGGTAAGGAAGACGGAACCGAGCTGTTCTATCGTAGTAGCCGCCGCGCCGTTAAATCCGTACCAGCCGAGCCAGAGGATGAAACAGCCCAGGCAGCCGAGCGCCAGGTTATGGCCCGGAATGGCGTTGACCTTTGTGATCTTTCCGCTCTTGTCTTTCGAAAACTTTCCGATACGGGGGCCAAGCATCCACGCACCGATCAGGGCACAGATACCGCCGACCATGTGAATCGCACAGGATCCCGCGAAATCATGGAAGCCGAGCTGCGCCAGCCAGCCGCCGCCCCAGATCCAGTGTGCCTCGATCGGGTAGATCAGGCCGGAGATCACAGCGGAATACACACAGTAAGATAAGAATTTCGTCCGCTCAGCCATCGCGCCGGATACGATCGTCGCGGTGGTCGCACAGAACACCAGGTTAAATACAAAATCCGAAAAACTGAAATCTGCGTATGCCGTGAAGATATCAAACCCGGGCTTTCCGATAAAGCCGAGCATATCCTCGCCGAGCAAAAGCGAAAAACCGATGAGGATGAACATGATCGTACCGATGCAGAAGTCCATCAGGTTTTTCATCAATATGTTGCCGGTATTCTTGGCTCTCGTGAAACCGGCCTCCACCATCGCGAAGCCCGCCTGCATCCAGAACACCAGCGCGGCGCCGATCAAAAACCATACGCCAAATACGTTGTCGCTTACAAATGTCATAATTTCCTGACTCATTTTTCCCTCCTTGCCGGTTCCGGCTGTCCGGAACCAATCATTCTTTGAATTGAGTCTGGCACAATCTTCAAAATAAAAAAGGCGCGCCACCTGCCGCCAGCAAAGCAGGTAACACGCCATTGTGCCATACAAAAGAAAAAGGCACCGGAAGTAAAATCTTCTCAGCACCCTTGCCTTTGATGGTTGTATCATAGTCCTCTCAAAATGAAATGTCAATGAAAAATCTAAAATTTTTCTAAATTCGTCATTTTAGAGAAATTGCACAGTTTCTGTCGAAAAAATTGTGCAATTTTTAGTGGTGGAACAGACGAATTCCCGTAAAGCACATCGCCATTCCGTACTTGTTGCAGGTCTCGATCACGTTGTCGTCGCGGATGGATCCGCCCGGCTCCGCGATGTATTTCACGCCGCTCTTTCTCGCGCGCTCAATGTTGTCGCCGAAGGGGAAGAACGCGTCGCTGCCCAGCGCGACATCCGTGTTGCCGGCAAGCCATGCCTTTTTCTCCTCCGCAGTGAATACCGGCGGTTTCTCCGTGAAAATCTTCTCCCACGCGCCGTCCGCAAGGACATCCATATATTCCTCGCCGATGTAGAGGTCGATCGCGTTGTCGCGGTCCGCCCGCTTGATTCCCTCCTTAAACGGAAGATTCAGAACCTGGGGCGCCTGCCGCAGATACCAGTTGTCCGCCTTCTGTCCCGCGAGTCTCGTGCAGTGGATCCGGGACTGCTGCCCCGCGCCGATGCCGATGGCCTGTCCGCCCTTCGCATAACAGACCGAGTTGGACTGCGTATATTTCAGCGTGATGAGCGCGATGATCAGGTCAATCTTCGCGGAATCCGGAATCTCCTTGTTCTCCGTCACGACATTGCCGAGAAAATCGCGGTCGATCTTCAGCTCATTGCGTCCCTGCTCAAACGTGACGCCGAAAACCTGCTTGCGCTCGATCGCCTCCGGCACATACTCCGGATCGATCTGGATCACGTTGTAATTTCCTTTCTTTTTCGATGTCAGGATGGCGAGCGCCTCCTCCGTGTAGCCGGGCGCGATAACGCCGTCGGAAACCTCCGGCTTGATGAGGAGAGCGGTGTCCTTGTCGCAGACATCCGAGAGGGAGATGAAATCCCCGAAGGAGGACATGCGGTCCGCCCCTCTCGCGCGGGCATAGGCACAGGCCAGTGCGGACATCTCACCCTTGTCCTCTCCTACCCAGTAAATTTTTTTCTCCACATCCGTCAGCGGAAGCCCCACCGCCGCGCCGGCCGGGGAGACATGCTTGAAGGAGGTCGCCGCCGGAAGTCCGGTGGCTGCCTTCAGCTCGCGAACCAGCTGCCAGCCGTTGAAGGCATCGAGGAGGTGGATATAGCCCGGTCTGCCGCAGAGGACTTTGATGGGGAGGTCGCCGCCGTTTGCCATGAAAATGCGGGACGGCTTCTGGTTGGGGTTGCAGCCGTATTTCAGTTCGAGTTCGTTCATGAATGTTCTCTCCTTTTTAAAATTTCCTACGTTACTGGTTACATCTATTTATTTTTATTAAGAATCCGAGTCTCGTAGGTTCCATCCGCAATATTTATATAACGGACAAATAAAGAGACTTTGTTATCCTCGTTGAGGTTCGTCCACAGGAGGTTGGTGTAGGCGTCGATGTCGTCGAGCACATCGACGAGTTCGGGCTCGCCCTCGAAGCTGGGCAGCGGGTTGCCGTCGCCCATGTAGGTATGGATGAAGCGTGCCTCCCCCGCGATGGGTGTGGAGTAGGCGAAGGTGTAGCGGTTGCAGGCGGCGGGGTTGCCGTTGTTGCTCTTTAAGATGGACATGGCGTAGCTGTAGCTGCCGCTCTCCACATGGAGGATGCCGGAGATGCGGGGCGTGTAGTTCGGCCCGTCCGGCTCGAAGTCACGGCCGCGCAGGGACTGCTCAAATGTCATCTGCTTGTCCATGAAGTCAAAGATCGTGTCCGTCTGGTCGCCGTTTGTGACGATCGTCTTGTTGCCGAGGACGCGAACCGGCGCGTAGATGACCAGACTGGGGTCCTCCATCTTCGACGGGTCAAATGCCTGTGTGCGGATGCCCTCTCCCTCTGTCACAAAGATTCGGTTGCGGCTGTTGGCGCTTCTGCCCATGATAAAGTAGGCGGCGACTGCCTTTGTGCCGTCCGGTGTCAGACCGAGAATGATGCCCCTGCCGGGGTAAGCATTGGCCGAAAGCTGTGCGGCAATTGATTTCATCTCCATAATAATGTCCTCCTCTGTATGTATGTGTGGTTTCTAATTCTTAAAGCTGTGTACCGGCGCAGGGATCCGCCCGCCGCGGCTGACAAAGGTCTCGCAGGAAAACCGGTTGACCGGAATGATCGGCGCATAGCCCAGAAGCCCGCCGAACTCGGCCTGCTCCCCGACGCCCTTTCCGATAACCGGGATCAGGCGCACCGCCGTCGTCTTCTGGTTGACCATGCCGATGGCCATCTCGTCCGCGATGATGCCGGAGATGGTCGTTGCCGGTGTATCTCCGGGAATCGCAATCATGTCCAGACCCACGGAGCAGACACAGGTCATCGCCTCCAGCTTTTCCAGCGTCAGGGCGCCCTCCTGCACCGCATCGATCATACCCTGATCCTCACTGACCGGGATGAATGCGCCGCTCAGTCCTCCCACATAGGAGGACGCCATGATCCCGCCTTTTTTCACCTGATCGTTCAGCATGGCAAGCGCCGCCGTCGTGCCGGGCGCGCCCGCGCGCTCCAGCCCGATCTCCTCCAGAATCTCCGCCACGCTGTCGCCCACCGCGGGGGTCGGCGCCAGAGACAGGTCGATAATACCGAAAGGAATCCCCAGCATCTGTGAGGCCTCCTTCGCCACCAGCTGTCCCACACGGGTGATCTTGAACGCGGTCTTTTTGATCGTCTCGCAGAGCACCTCAAAGTTCTCCCCGCGGGCTGCCTCGATCGCGCGCTTTACCACGCCCGGACCGCTGACGCCCACATTGATGACCGCGTCCGCCTCCGTCACCCCGTGGAACGCGCCCGCCATAAAGGGATTGTCATCCGGCGCATTGCAGAAGACCACCAGCTTTGCACAGCCGATGGAGTCGTCCTCCTTCGTATACTCTGCCGTCTCCTTTACAATCTCGCCCATGAGGCGCACCGCATCCATGTTGATGCCGGTCTTTGTCGATCCCAGATTGACCGAGCTGCAGATGCGCTCCGTAGCGGAGAGCGCCTCCGGGATGGAACGGATCAGAAGCTCATCGCTTTTCGTCATCCCCTTGGACACCAGCGCGGAAAAACCGCCGATAAAATTCACACCCACTGTGTGCGCCGCCCGATCCAGCGTCCGCGCAATCTCCACATAATCCGCGGTGGATTTGCAGGCTGCCGCGCCGATCAGGGAAATCGGCGTCACGGAGATCCGCTTGTTCACAATCGGAATCCCGTACCTTTTTTCAATCTCCTGCCCGGTGTAGACCAGATCCTTCGCCACCGTGGTGATCTTCTCATAGATATTCCGGTTCAGCTTCTCCAGATCGGAATCAATGCAGTCCAAAAGGCTGATGCCCAGAGTGATCGTGCGGACATCCAGATTCATCTGGCTAATCATCCGGTTTGTCTCGATGACCTCATTTATGTTTATCATGAATGTTCTCCTTTTACACTTCTCTCTCAGATCCGATGCATTACGTCAAAAATTTCTTCCCGCTGACAGTGGATGACGACCCCGATCTCCTGCCCGACCGCATCCAGCTCGGCGGAAACCTCGTCAAAGGGCTTCTCCGATGTGTTCAGATCCGCGATCATCATCATGTTGAAATAATCCTGCACGATCGTCTGGGAGATGTCCATGACATTGATGTGGTTCTCCGCCAGATAGGTACAAACCTTCGCGATAATGCCCACCGTGTCCTTGCCGACCACCGTGATCACCGTTTTTCCTGCTGTCTTCTCCATCATACTTTTCTCCTTATTCTCTCAGTAACTTTAAAATGTAATCAGTTCGGACACCTCGTCCCGCTTCGCCACCTCGATGGGAAAATCCGACCCCTTGTAGGGGTTGTCCGCCAGCGTAATCTCCGCCTTCACGCTCTCGTAGGCCAGCTGCGGATAATTATTTTCCTTGCTCAAATGCCCCAGCACCACTTTTTTGAACCGGTCATGGAGAACCTGACTCAGCAGTTGCCCGGAAAGCTCATTGGAGAGATGTCCCTTCTCGCCGAGAATGCGCTGCTTCAGATAATAGGGATAGACACCGACCTCCAGCATATGTACATCGTGGTTCGCCTCCAACAATAATACATCCAATCCCTGCAGTCTGTCCACAATATTCTCGTCATATTTTCCGAGATCGGTGATAACGGCCATCGATTTCTGGTCTTTCCGCATGATATAGGCCACAGGCTCCGCCGCATCGTGGGAGGTGGAAACCGGCGTGATCGTCATATCGCCGATGCGAAACGGCACCTCCGGCTGCACGGTCCGGAACAGCGTCTCATCCACATCTCCGATCGCGTGGTTCTGCAAAATATAGTCGACGGTTCCCCGCGTCCCGTACATGGGCAGGCCGTACTTGCGGGCGAGAACGCCCAGACTTTTGATGTGGTCCGCGTGCTCATGCGTGATGAGAATGCCGTCCATCTCCGCTGTCTTTAAGCCGATCTCATTTAAGCCGGCCTCAATGCGTTTGCCGCTGATTCCGGCATCGATCAGCAGGCGGCAGTCCTCCGTCCCCGCATAGATGCAGTTCCCGCTGCTGCCGCTGGCTATGCTGCATAGTTCCATAATTTCTTTGTATCTTCCTTCGTCTATATCGGTAAATGTTTTTTCAGAATCGCATCAATCTGCCGAAACGACTCCTCCGGCGTCTCGTTGTTATCGATCTCCTCCGCGCAGTGTGCGCGAATAACTTCCTCGGAGAGCTGGCTTGCAAAAATGCTGTCGACCTTCGCGTCCGAATAACCGCGGTTTTCCTTCAGCCGCATCCTGCGGTTCTCCTCCGAAGTATAAATATACCACAGCTCATCACAGACCGCATCATAATTTTCCTCGATCAGAAGTGCGGCCTCCAGAACAAGAAAATCCAGCTCTCCCCGCTCCTTCTCCGCCTGATACTGCCCGATCACGTATTCCTTCACCGCGGGATGAACAATCCCGTTTAAGGCCGTGCGCTTTTTTTCATCCGAAAAAAGAACCGCCGCCAGCTTTGCACGGTCAAACCGCCCGTCGACCTCCCAGACATCGTCCGCGCCGAACAAGATCCGAAGCTTTTCATAGCAGGCGCTTCCCGGCTCCATAAGGTCATGGGCGACCTCGTCCGCCAGCATGACCCTGCAGTGATAATTTTCTCTCATATAACTGAGAATGGCTGATTTTCCGGCTCCGACTCCGCCGGTGATTCCGATAAAAATCATATGCTCTCCCCTGTCATTCATCTGTGATTGATTCGAAACACGGTTTAGTGTGCCTCAAACCAGTTTTCCCCGGCGTTCATATCCACCTCCAGATCCACGGAGAGCTCCGCCGCATTGCGCATCTCCTCCGAGAGGATCGCCATCACCTGTTCGACCTCATCCGCCGCCGTCTCGACCAGCAGCTCATCGTGCACCTGAAGAATCAGCCGGGACTTTAAGCCCTCCGACTCCAGCCTCCGATACACCCGTATCATCGCAATCTTGATGATATCCGCCGCCGTTCCCTGAATGGGAGAATTCATCGCAATCCGCTCTCCGAACTGCCGCTGCATGAAGTTTCCGGAGGAAAGCTCCGGCACCGGCCGCCGCCGCCCGAACATGGTCACGGCGTAGCCCTTCTCCTTCGCCTCTTCCACCATCCGGTCGAGAAAACGCTTGATGCCGGGAAAGGTCGCAAAATAATTTTTGATATATTCCTCCGCCTCTTTGCGGGAAATGCTCAGATCCTGACTCAGCCCGAAGGAACTGATGCCGTAGACAATGCCGAAGTTCACCGCTTTGGCGTTGCGCCGCTGCAGGGGCGTCACCTCGTCCACCGGCGTGTGGAAAACCTGCGATGCCGTGATCCGGTGAATATCCTCCGCGTGGCGGTACGCCTCGATCAGATTCTGATCCTCCGACATGTGCGCCAGCACGCGCAGCTCGATCTGGGAGTAGTCCGCATCGAGAAAAACATACCCCTCCTTCGGGATAAAAACCTTGCGGATCAGCCGCCCCAGCTCCATGCGGATGGGAATGTTCTGCAGGTTCGGCTCCGTGCTGCTCAAACGTCCCGTCGCCGTGATGGTCTGATTAAATGTCGTATGAATCCGCCCGTCCGCCGCGATACAGGCGCCAAGTCCCTCGGCATAGGTCGATTTTAATTTTGTCAGCTGTCGGTACTCCAGAATCTCCGAGACGATCGGGTACTCCGGCGCCAGCTTTTCCAGCACATCCGCCGCCGTGGAGTAGCCGGTCTTCGTCTTTTTCCCGTTCGGCAGGTGCAGCTTTTCAAACAAAATCACACCCAGCTGCTTCGGAGAATTGATGTTAAAAGCCTCCCCCGCCGCCTCGTAGATACTCTGCTCCAACCCGGCGATCCGCCCCACAAGCTGCTCCCCATAGTCATGAAGCGCCTCGCCGTCCACGCAGACGCCCTCCTTCTCCATGGAATCCAGAACATAGACCAGCGGCAGCTCCACCTCGCGGTACAGGCTTTCCATCCCGGCATCCGCAAGCGCCTGCATCAGCGGCTCCGCCGCGCACAGCGCGGTCCACGCCATGTAGCAGGCCATCTTCGCCAGCGCCTCCGGTCTCTCCTGTGCCGCCTTCTGCGGCTTCAGCTTTCCCAGAAGATCCGCCCGCGCGGGGATCATCTGCCCGAGATAATCCTTTGCGATATCGTCGTAAGCGTATTCGTTTTTCAGAGGATTTAAAAGGTACGCGGCCAGGCTCGTATCCGTCACCTGCCGCTCCCCGGATAAACTGACATGCTTCAGAAGCGCTTTCGCGTCCGGCGTGAGAATCGTCCCGCAGGAATCGCAAAGGCGCTGTAAATTTCCATTCAGATCATCGACCGGCATCTCCTGTGTACAGGGGATACAGACTACATCCGCACCGCTTTCCCCGGCACCCTCTCCGGTCGGGTGCTGAAAAGCGACCGCCACGCCGTAGAGGCGGTATGCCTCCGGTGCGGCCACAAGATACTGTCCCTCCTCAAGGAGCGCCACCGCCGCCCGCTCTGCGGAAAAATCCGCAAAAAACCGTTCCGCCTCCGCGCGGTCCGTGAGAATCCGGAACGAGTCCTCCACTGAATTGTTCTCCTCCGGACGGTTTTCAAAGCGGAGCAGCATCTGCTTAAACTCCAGCCGCTTAAACCAGCGGTAAGCCTCCTCCGTGTAAAAATCGCCCACGGCCGCCGCCTCAAGCGCGCAATCGACCGGCGCATTCGTCTCGATGGCCGCCAGCTCCTTGCTCAGCTGCGCCATGTCATAATGCTCCGCCAGCGCAGACTGCGCCCGCTTCGGCGTGATCTCGTCCACATGGGCGTAGGCGTTTTCAATGCTGCCGTATTTCGCGATAATGTTCATCGCGCCCTTTTCGCCGATACCCGGCACGCCCGGAATGTTGTCCGAGCTGTCTCCCATCAGCGCCTTGACATCGATAAACTCCTTCGGCGTAACCTGATACCGCTCCGCGACATCCTTCGCGTTATAATCCTCGATCTCGGTTCCGGTCTTTTTCGTCTTCGGAATGCGGATTTTCACACGATCCGTCGCCAACTGTAAAAGATCCCGGTCCCCGGAAATGATGCTGACCTCCATCCCCCCGCGCTCCGCGCGTCCGGCCAGCGTGCCGAGAATGTCATCCGCCTCGTAGCCCGCCTTCTCAACCGTGACGATCTGCATGGCGTGCAGGACATCCTTGATCACCGGAACCTGCTGGCGCAGCTCCTCTGCCATCGGCTTCCGGGTGCCCTTGTAGGCCGCATACATTTCATGGCGAAATGTCGGTTCGCTCCGGTCAAACGCCACAGTCAGATAGTCCGGCTTCTCCTCATCCAGAATCTTAAACATGATATTTAAAAACCCGTAGACTGCGTTCGTGTGCAGTCCCTCGGAGTTTGTGAGGTCCGGGATGCCGAAAAACGCCCGGTTTAAAATACTGTGGCCGTCGATCAGAACTAATTTTTTCATATCCTACTCCATTTCGCCGTACATTTTATGCCGTTTCAGATCGCTCTGGTGTATACCTTAAGCCACGCCCGCTCCTCATCGGTCAGAAACGGCGCGATCTTCTCGTAAACCATCTTATGGTAATCGTTCAGCTGCTTTTTCTCCCGCGCCGACATCAGTTCCGGGTCAACGCCGTCCAGGTCAATCGGGCAGTAGGTGATATTCTCAAACTTCATGAACTGGCCGTACTCGTTTTTCTCATCCTTCACGCAGATCAGCTCATTCTCGATGCGGATGCCGTACTCCCCCTCCAGATAAACTCCCGGCTCATCCGTGGTGATCATGCCCGCCTCAAAACGGCCGCTGTCGTTGCGCTCCGGGACAATCTTGTAGCGGAAGCCGTTCGGCCCTTCGTGGACATTCAGGATATGTCCCACGCCGTGTCCGGTTCCGCAGCGGTAATCCAGCCCCATCTCCCACAGCGGTCCCCGGCAGACCACATCCATGGACAGGCCGCCGCAGCCGTAGAGGAACTTCACATGCGCCAGCGCCAGATTGCAGCGGAGCACCGTCGTATAGTGGAGGCGCATCTTCGGCGTGATCGGTCCCAGTACAAAGGTCCGGGTGATGTCCGTCGTCCCCTCCAGATAATGCCCGCCGGAATCCACCAGCAGCATCCCCTCCGGACGAAGTTCCGACTTCTCCTCGGCCGTGGCCTCATAGTGCATCATCGCCGCATTCGGCCCGTAGGCGCAGATATCCGCAAAACTCAGATCGAGAAAATGCTCCTGCTGCGCGCGAAGGCTGTCCAGATAGCAGCCCACGCTGTACTCGTCCATGGGAATCTTCCCGACATTCGTCTTCAGCCAGTACATGAACTTCGTCATGGCGACGCCGTCCCTCAAATGCGCCTTGCGGGTGTTGGCGAGCTCGGTCTCATTTTTCACCGCCTTCATCAGCTCCGAAGGGTCGTCCTTATCAATCACCGTCACACTCTCCGGCAGAGCGGAGGCCATGCGGTAATTCACAACCTTCCGATTCATCAGAAGAGCGGCATCCCCCGGCAGTTTCGTCACCGCGTCGTAGACATTCCAATAGGAATCAACGGTCACGCCGCAGTCCGCGAGATACGCCGTCACGGTCTCATCCACCGCCTCCGGCTGGATAAACAGGGTCGCCGTCTCCTTCGCAATCAGCAGAAAGGAAAGAAATACCGGCACATTCTCGATATCGTCTGCGCGGAGGTTTAAAATCCACGCAATGTCATAGAGGGAGGCAACGATGTGATAATCCGCTTTCTCCCCGGCCATCTTCTCCCGAATCCGGTTTAACTTGGACACAGCGGATTCGCCGCTGTACTCATCGGTCAGAATCCATGTTTTCGTGCAGGCCATCGCCGGACGGCCGGTCCAGATCCGGTCCACCAGATCCTCTGTCACATACAGGCTGCCGTTCTTTTTCTCAACCGCCTCCTGAAACTTTTCGGCCAGTTTACAGTTGACCACACGCCCGTCAAAGCCCAGAACGCCGCCCTGCGGAAGCTCGTCCTCCAGAAACTTCGGAATCTCCGGCACGCCCTCCTCGCCCATTTTATACAGCTCAAATCCGGAACCGGCAAGCTGCGCCGCCGCCTGAATAAAATACCGTCCGTCCGTCCAGAGTCCCGCCTTGTCCGCCGTCACCACGGCAGTGCCCGCGGATCCAGTAAATCCGGTCAGAAACTCTCTCGCCCGGAAATACTCTCCCACATACTCTGATTCATGAAAATCTGCGGTCGGCACCACATACACGTCGATCCCGCGCTGTTTCATTTCGGCGCGCAGCTGCGTCAGTCTGCTGTTATCCATCACACTGTCCTCCTTATTAAAAACGCTGTTTGTACTCTCTCTCCGCCTCGCGCTGCATGTCCTTTTTCGCAAGGGTCTGCCGCTTATCGTAGAGCTTTTTGCCCCGCGCCAGGCCGATCTCCACCTTGATCAGGCTGCCTTTCAGGTAAACCTTCAGCGGCACCAGCGTGTAGCCCTTCTCCTTGATCTTTCCGGCGATCTTGTTGATCTCGTGCCGGTGGAGGAGAAGCTTTTTCGGCCGCATCGGATCCCGGTTGAAAATGTTTCCCTTCTCATAGGGGCTGATGTGCAGGCCGTAGGCGATCACCTCGCCGTGCTCGATCCGGATAAAGGATTCCTTCACGCTGCACTTGCCCATCCGGACGGACTTGACCTCTGTCCCGTGGAGGGCGATCCCGGCCTCGTAGGTCTCCTCGATAAAATAATCGTGGTAGGCTTTTTTGTTGTTCGCAATCAATTTTATCGTGTCTTTTCCCATATTTCAATACCGCCTAAGTCAAAATAAAATCTATCGTCCGCATCAATCGGTCCGCCCCGGTCACGCGGATGGTCACGGTCTGTCCGAGCCGGTATGTCCGGCCGGTGTGCTCGCCGACCATCTCGTAGCTGTCCTCGATATAATTATAATAGTCGTCGGTCAGGCTTGTGACATGCACGAGTCCCTCGACGGTGTTCGGGAGCTCCACATAGAGGCCGTATTTGGTAATTCCAGAGATCACGCCCTCGAAGGTCTGACCGATCCGCTCCTCCATGTACTCCACTTTTTTCAGCTTGATTGTCTCGCGCTCCGCCTCATCTGCGCGGCGCTCCAGCTCGCTCGCCTGCTTTGCCACGCCGGGAAGAATTTTCTCGTAGTGCTGCCGACGCTCCTCAGACATCCTCCCGCGCAGATTGTCCTTGATGATGCGGTGAATCTGCAGATCCGGGTAACGGCGGATGGGCGAGGTGAAATGACAGTAATACTTCGCCGCCAGGCCGAAATGCCCCACGCACTCCACAGAGTAGCGCGCCTGCTTCATGGAGCGAAGCGTCAGCCGGGAAATCAGCGGTTCCGCCGGTGAGTCCTCGATCTGCCCCAACAGCTTCTGTAGCTCCTTCGGATGAATCTCCTCCGACCCGACCCGGATATGGAAACCGAAGTTATTGATAAAGGTGCCGAGCTGACGGATTTTCTCCGCATCGGGCGTCTCGTGCGTGCGGTAGACGAAAGGCAGCTCCTGCCAGAAATAGTCCTCCGCCACGGTCTCGTTTGCCGCCAGCATGAAATCCTCGATGATCCGGGTCGCCGGGTTGCGCTCGTAAGGCGCAATCTTTACGGGACGGCCGTTCTCATCCAGCTCCACCTTCGTCTCCGGAAAATCAAAGTCGATGGAGCCGCGCCTGCGCCGTTTTGCCCGCAGAAGCTCCGCCGCCTCCTTCATATCAAAGAACATGGGGACAAAATCCGCGTACTCCCGCATTGCCTCCGCATCCCGCAGCGTGATAATGCGGTTCACATCGGTGTAGGTCATGCGGCAGTCCACACGGATGACCGACTCCGCGATCCTGTGCCCCGTGATGTTGCCCTTCCGGTCAATCGTCATCATACAGCTGAGCGCCAGACGATCCTCCCCCTGATTCAGCGAACAGATGCCGTTGGAGAGTGTGCGGGGCAGCATGGGGATCACCCGGTCCACCAGATAGACGCTGGTGCCGCGCCGAAGCGCCTCCCGATCCAACGCACTGTGCTCCTGCACATAGTTCGTCACATCGGCGATATGCACGCCCAGCTCAAACCCGTCCGCCGTCCGCGTGATCGTCACGGCGTCGTCCAGATCCTTCGCGTCCTCCCCGTCGATCGTGACGGTCTGCCACTCCCGGAGATCCAGCCGTCCGGCCCGATCCGCCTCGGAGACCGGTTTTGCCGCCCGCTCTGCCTGATGCAGCACCTTCTCCGGAAATTCCGTCGGGAGATCATACGCCCGCACCAGCGAGAGGATATCCGTCCCCGGATCGTTCCGGTGTCCGAGAATCTCGATCACCCGCCCTTCCGGCTTGTGCCCGTGCTCCCCGTAGGAAGTCAGCTCCACGACCACCTTGTGCCCGTCCACAACTCCGCGGGAGCACTCCGCCGGGACAAAGACATCCATCCGAATCCGGGGGTTGTCCGGGCGAACGAATCCATAGCTCTTGCTGCTCTGTTCATAGGTTCCGACCAATGTCTTTAGCCCATGCTCCAGAATCTTTACGACCTTCCCCTCCCGGCGCCTGCCGTTGGATGGAATATAGACAATCTGCACCACATCCTCGTGAATAGCGCCGCCCAGATGGGATTCCGCGATAAAGATGTCCTCCCCCTCGCCCTCGACCGTCACGAAGCCGAAGCCGCGCGCATTCGCAGTAAAGAGTAAGCGCCTAAATTTTGGGCGGGTTTCCCGCTAACGGGGATCCCCTTATAATG
>JAJPYF010000057.1 GCA_021205085.1 Clostridiales bacterium
CGGAGATGATGATCCCCGGTCCGATGCCGCAGTTTCGCTGCTGTATTTATAAGGAACGGGAGATTATCCGGCAGCGCATCCGGCTGGCGGAGGGCAAGGCGCCGGGAATCACGGATGACGGCAATATCATTCAGGTGATCAGCGCCGCCTGCGCGGACTGCCCGATCTCCTCCTACACGGTGACGGAAAACTGCCAGAACTGCGTTGGGAAAGCCTGCATCAACGCCTGCAAATTCGGCGCAGTGCATCCGGGCCGGTACCGCTCCCACATCGACGCCTCCAAGTGCAAGGAGTGCGGAAAATGCGCGCAGGCCTGCCCCTATAATGCCATCGCGCATCTGCAGCGCCCCTGTAAGTTCAGCTGTCCGGTGGACGCGATTACATATGACGAATACGGGATCTCTGTGATCGACAATGAGAAATGCATCCGCTGCGGCCAGTGCATCCACCGCTGCCCTTTCGCGGCGATCGGCTCAAAAACGGCGATTGTGGATGTGATCCGGGCGCTGAAATCAGACCGCCCCGTCTATATCATGGCGGCTCCCGCCACGGAGGGACAGTTTGGTAAAGATATTACCATGGCGAGCTGGCGAAAGGCGATGGAGGCGATCGGGTTTGACGGTTTTTACGAGGTTGGTCTGGGCGGCGATATGACGGCAGCCAGCGAGGCGGCGGAGTGGGCGGAGGCATATAGAAACGGCGAGAAAAAGGTGACCTCCTGCTGCCCCGCGTTTGTCAACATGGTGCGGAAGCATTACCCGAAGGTGGCGGACCGCATCTCCACAACGGTCTCGCCGATGTGCGCGGTATCCCGTATGATCAAGTCGCAGGTTCCGGATGCGGTCACGGTGTTTGTCGGCCCGTGTCTGGCCAAGAAGTCGGAGGTGACAGACCAGAAGATCGAGGGGAACGCGGATTACGTTCTCACCTACAGTGAATTGCATGCCATCCGCAGAGCAAAGGGTGTCTCTCTTGATTCCTGTGAGAATACGGAACAGATGGCGTCCCGGTACGGCAAAGGCTTTGCCTCGTCCGGCGGTGTGACCGGCGCTGTCCTGCAGAGCCTGAATGAGATGGAGGAAAACGCGGACATTCAGGTGTGCCGGGCCAACGGCGCCGCAGAGTGTAAAAAGGCGCTGCTGCTCTTAAAGGCCGGTAGGCTACCGGAGGATTTTGTCGAGGGCATGGCCTGCGAGGGCGGATGCGTCGGCGGGCCGAGCTCCCGGCGGGATCAGAATGTATCGCGGAAGGATCGGGAAGGGCTTCTGGCGCAGGCGGACGACCGCGGGATTCTGGAGAATCTGAGCCATTATCCGATGGATCAGTTTTCCATGCATAGGGAGTAGAGGAAACCTTATAGAAAAAGTAAGAAAAACAGAGCCATCTGTTCTCGCAAATGCGGGTTCAGATGGCTCTTTCAATAAAAATTGATTTATGAATTGCCGTGTTTCAGCGGTCAGCGCTTCACAATCGCGGTTACGGACATGGCGGTTTCGCCCTCACCCGGTGCGATCACATCCTCATAGATGGCGAGCTCGCCGCCCGCGGTGTTCTTGGAGATCGTGCCGCCCTCGGAGGAGGTAGAGACGATGGTATAGCCGTCTGCCGGAAGGATTGTGTAGTACAGCTTTCCGTCGATATAGTTCTGGCGCTTTACCGTGAAGGCTTTGGAGTCAAGCCCGCCGTCCTCCGTCTTCGCGAAGAAGGTATACGCCACATTGCCATAGGTCTGACCCGCGTCGCAGATGCCGTTGTCCGCCGCCTCGATGACGGTGGAGTCCACGACGATGGTGACATTGCCCTCGGTGTAGACACCGTCCGGTTTTGCCTCACCGGCAACCGTCAGCTTTTTGACATTGATTGTGACGGCAGTCTCGGCGGCGATATCAGACATGGCCTCAACGGACAGGTTCTGCAGGTAGCCGTCTCCGGTCACAACCCATTTTGCATCCTTCAGGGTGAGGTTGATCGGGTTGTTCAGCATCGGCGCAGCCGTGTGGCAGAAGCGCCCGATGATCAGGCAGTCGCCGCTCTGTCCGCCCTGCTCGGCGTTGTAATTGACATGGTCGTACTCCTTGGAGCCGAGGAACGCATTCAGGACCGTGCCGTTGGGAACAAGCTTTCCGTCCAGATCTACATGGACGGCGGTGGAGGAGGAAACGGTTCCGGTGAGCGTTGCGTTCTCAACGGATACGTTCAGTTCCTGACGGTAGTTGTAAATGCAGTTGTAGATGTCGCCTTTGTAAGCACCGTTTTTCAGGGTCGCATTGGAGCCAGTCACGGAGCTCAAAGTGGCTTCCGCCTCGTCCGCATGGTCATTGATCGTGTAGGTGGTGATGCCGGGGTTCCCCGCATCGTCGGATTCTACCAGCTCAACCAGAATGCCGTCTTTGGAACGTGTGGAAGCGCCGGAGAAATTGATCTCACAGTTGTCAACGATGATGTTGGAGAAACCGGTATTTGCCGCGCCGGATTTGATCTGCAGCAGGGCGTCCACGGTGTCGATCTTTGTGTTAATCAGCTCATAGGTGCCGCCTGCGGACTGCTGCGTCATGAAAGCATTGTGCTCTGCATAGAGGTAGGAGTCGATATACTCGCTGCCGCTGCGGCCGGAGCCCATGATCTGAATGTAGTCGGGAGAGTAAAACTCGACATTTTTGTAGCGGTTATGTACGCCGGAGTCTGCGTAGGTGACATAGCCGGAACCGCAGACGGTAAAGCCGTATTTCACGCCGCCGATTTCGCGGACGGCAGTGTACTCTTTGCCCTCCTGCGCTACTTCCAGTGTGCCGATGCCGGAGAGGACATTGTCGCAGTCCAGACAGTAGGTTCCGCAGATGTCGTAGGCAGTGCCGGAGTCGCAGGAGATCGCGCCCCATCCGGTGGAGACGATGACGCTGTCCTTAAAGATGCCCTGGCCGTCCGCCATGACATTCAGGGTACGGACGGTGCCTTCCATGCCGAGGGCGAAGGGCACGCGCTTCATCATCGCCGGTGTCAGATTGTGGTACTCTTCCCATGTATCGGGCGTCTCCTTGGAGTAGAGAACGGAATCCTTCACGGTCACGACCGCGGTGTTGTCTACATAGAGTCCGCAGCGGATGCAGCCCTCTGTTTCAATGTAGGAATCGCTGATATCCACGACCGCCTTGTTGTCCGCCATGATGGATGCGCCCCATCCGGACAGGTCGTCGCTGCCGTCACCCTTGGCGTAGAGTTTGGAATTCTTGATTTCGTATTTTGTGCCGTCATCAAGGATAATGCCGTTGAAGTGCGGGGCATTGGATGTCAGTGTGATGCCGTCTGCGCAGGAGGCGTCGAAGCTTCCTCCCTGAATCAGCTGCGGAACAGAGCAGTCGTCGACGATTTTTCCGTCCTTAACCAGAAGTGCCTGGCGGAAATAGTAGGTTACCTTCTCCTCCTCCTTTGCGCCGGACCACGGCGCTGCGCTGGGGCCGCCCACGCGGAAGATGCCGACCGCCGCGATTTCAAATCCCTCTTTGACCTCGTAGGAAGCGCCCGGAATCAGGTTTTCCTGTGCGCCGTCCACGATAAGAACCAGTGTCTGTCCCTCTGGTGCGGACACGGTCTGCTCGGTTCCGTCGATCTGATAAGTTGCGCCGATGACAGTGGTGGCGACAGCAGTGGTGGTGTAGGTGTTCGTCACATCAGTACGGATGATTTCTAATGTTTTCATTGTATTCCCCTTTCTATTTTTCTATTTTTGTTTTATTTATTAGGCAGAGACTCGGAAAACCATAGGTTTTCCGAGTTCGCTTACGCTCGTCAAATGGTCAGCTCAACATCTGTGCATGTAAACATGCCCATCTGTTTCCCTGTCCATTTGTCTCTGCCTGTTTACGCATATTATAGACCAAACAATTTTCGGATAATACGCGATTTTTTGTGAATGAAGTGAAACTTTTTTATAAATCCCCTCCCCTGTGCAGAATTGACAAACCACAGGGGCAATTCTATAATCGGGTCGGGGTATCATACCCTTTTGTCGCTCGAATCATAAAATACATGAGCCGGAGAGAGGCGGAGGAGACTGTGAGCGGGAAAATGACGATACAAAAATTGCATGAGACAGACCGGCTTGCGGAGAATGAGGAGAGAATCCGTCAGATCACGGGAAAAATTCTGCCGCCGGATGAGGAGACCGAACAAGCTGCACGCCTGCGCTGGGACGGCATGGGGAAACCGCTCGGAAGCCTCGGGAAGCTGGAGGACGCGGTGGTGCAGATCGCGGGAGTGACGCGGTCACCGGAGGTTTCTGTTGAGAAAAAGGCGCTGGTTGTATTCTGCGCGGACAATGGTGTTGTGGCCGAGGGGATTTCCCAGTGTGGGTCGGAGGTCACGGCGACGGTGGCGGAGAATTTCCTTGACGGGAAATCCTGCGCGGCGATCCTGTGCCGGAAAGCCGGTGCGGATCTTTTCCCGGTGGATATCGGGATGGCGGTTGACACGCCGCGTGTGGAAAAGCGAAAGATCGCATACGGGACGAAAAACATGGCAATCGAACCGGCCATGACCCGTGAACAGGCTGCTGCGGCCGTTCGTGTCGGTATGCAGAAAGCCTGCGAACTGCGGGAAGCGGGATACCGGATTCTGGCAGCCGGTGAGATGGGAATAGGAAACACAACGGTGGGGAGCGCCATGACGGCGGTGCTGCTCGGGGTTCCGGCAGAGGAGGTGACCGGGCGGGGCGCGGGCCTCTCCTCGGAGGGATTGGAGCGAAAGATCCGCGTGATTCGCCGGGCCATCGACCTGCACCGGCCGGACCCGGCAGACCCATTTGATGTTCTGGCAAAGGTCGGCGGCTTTGATATTGCCGGGATGGCCGGATTGTTCCTCGGAGGCGCGTGCTGCGGGATTCCCGTGGTGATGGACGGATTTCTCTCCTCCGTGGCGGCGCTGACGGCGGTGCGGATTGCGCCCGCGTGTGCGCCGTACATTCTGGCTTCCCATGTCTCCGGGGAGCCCGCAGCGCGGCGCCTGCTGGATGCGCTCGGGAAGGAGGCATTCCTGACCTGCGATATGCGGCTCGGCGAGGGGAGCGGCGCGGCGGCGCTGTTTCCGCTTCTGGATATGGCGGTGGAGGTATACCGGAAAATGAGCAGCTTTTCAGAGGCCGGGATTGAACCGTACCGGCCGCTCAAATAGGGTTTGCAATTCCGGCAAAATCCTATTGAATCCCGTGATTTGAAATGCTATACTAAACCTATCTTTTTATGAATAAGGAGCGTACCGTTATGGAACAGTACAAGCAGGAATTTATAGATTTTATGGTGGAGTCCGACGTTTTAAAGTTCGGAGAGTTTACATTAAAGAGCGGACGTAAGTCCCCGTTTTTTATGAATGCGGGCGCCTATGTCACCGGCTCCCAGCTGCAGCGGCTGGGCGTTTACTATGCAAAAGCGATTCATGACAAATACGGCACGGATTTTGATGTGCTGTTCGGTCCCGCGTACAAGGGGATCCCTCTGGCGGTTGTGACGGCGATCGCCTTTTTTGACCTGTACGGGAAGGAGGTCCGCTACTGCTCAAACCGCAAGGAGGCCAAGGATCACGGCGATGCCGGGATTCTGCTGGGCAGCGGGATCTCGGACGGAGATCGCGTGGTGATCATCGAGGATGTGACGACATCCGGCAAGTCGATCGAGGAGACATTTCCTATTATAAAAGCACAGGGAGATGTGACGATCGTGGGCCTGATGGTTTCTTTAAACCGCATGGAGGTCGGAAAGGGCGGGGAGAAGTCCGCGCTGGACGAGATTCGCGACCTTTACGGGTTTGAGACGGGCGCGATCGTGACGATGGCGGAGGTGGTGGAGTATCTCTACAACCAGCCGAGAAACGGACGGATCATCATCGACGATACATTAAAGGCCGCGATTGACGCATACTATGAGCAGTATGGTACAAAATAAGGATTTTTTACATGTTCATCAGTAAGCATAAAAAGAGTATGAGGCTTTTGTGCCGGGTTCTCTTTGCCCTGTATATTGCAGCAATGGTCTACTTCCTTTTCTTTGCGGAGCGATTCGGCAGGCCGTGGACGGATCGGAGTTACCACTATAACCTGATTCCTTTCCGTGAGATCCGGCGGTTCTGGGTGTACCGCGAGCAGATCGGATGGATGGCGGCGATTTTAAATCTGGCAGGGAATATCCTGATTTTTATGCCGTTTGGTTTTCTGGTGCCTGCCATGTGGCGGCGTCTCAGGGGATTTTTTCGTGTCGTCCTGCTCGGGTTTGAGCTGAGTCTGGTTGTGGAGTGCGTACAACTGCTCACGAAGACCGGGAGCTTTGATGTGGACGATCTTCTCCTGAATACGGTGGGAAGTGCGATCGGGGTACTGATCTATCTGGGTGTCCAGCACAAAAGGGACGCGGCGGCGGACCGCCGCAGGGCAGCCGCCGGAAAAAAGAGTTAGGCGGCGCCGTGTGTGGAGGAATGTATGGCGAGCAAGAGAAGAGAATATTTTCGCAAGACGCGCAAGAAGAGAATGCGGGATCTGAAGCATTCCGTGACCGGATGGATCGGTATGATATCCGCGCTGTTGGCGGCGGTGCTGTTCGCAGTGTCCGTCGGTCTCTCGTTTTACCGCGGGGGAGAGGCGGAGGTGCTTGTGGGCAGCGTCGGACTGATCGCTCTGGTGCTGGCAGCAGGTGCGCTCATCCTTGGAATTCTCGCGGTTCGTGAAGAAAAGGTGCGGCCGGTTCCGCCGCGCGTCAGTCTGGCGCTCGGAATCATCATGACGGCGCTGTTGGGCGGATTGTATACATATGGATTATAGAGGCACAGCAAAAGAAAGCGAGGGAACATGATGGCAGATACAGCATGGAACAAACCGGAGACGGAGCTGATCGGGGAGCGGTACAATCTGATAGTCGACCGCATCTCGCGGATCGCTTCCGAATGCCTTGTTCCGGAAAAATATCAGGATTATTTCGCCAAAGGGGCGGCATTTCTCCTGAAAACCGTCGAAATTTACGAGAAAAAACAGGACGGACGGCTGGCGCAGCGGACGTTGGAGGAGTGTCAGCGGGATCAGGCCGGCCTGTATGCGCATATCGCTCCGGAGAATTACGGTGAGAGCTATGCGAATCCGGCGTTTGCGGCGGAGAAGCTCGGCCGTGAGGCCGGGCAGCTGCTGAGTCTGCTCTGCTCGGAGATGGAGAGCTGCATTGCGTGGGCGTTTCAGGGCAGGCAGACGGAGCTGACGCTGTTTCTGGAGCTTTTCGTCCAGGTGTACAATGCGCTGGAGGAGGACGATCTGAAGGAGGCAAAGGACACAGTCTACTGGTTTTTCCACGATTACAGCGAGGTTTTTGTGGAGAATATAATCCGCAATATGATCTGCCCGGAGGATAACTTTTTCGTCGATATCATCATGAACGCGGATCTGGACGATCTGCGCTACCTGTACAGCTACGGACTCCCGGTGAGTGAAAATGACATGGCCATCGCGCGGTTTCTGGGAACGCTGCCGCAGGAGGAGATTCAGGCTATGGCGGACACCTACACGGAGGGCTACCGGATCGGTTTTGAAAATGCCGGGATTGACCTCTCCAAAAAGCGGACGGCGGAGCTGGATTTTCCCATCGGCTTTGAGCGGATGATGCGTGCGGCGATCGGGAATCTTCGGGAGCTGGGTCTGGCCGTCACGGTGGATCGGGAGGCGGTTTCTTCCTTTGAAAACAAGGGGTCATACAAGCAGGGGATTTATTCCACCTCTGTGAACCGCCAGTATGATTTCGATCACCGGGAGGACAAGGCCTATTACTTTGACAAGGCGTTTGTGGAGCGCTATCTGGAAGTGCAGCGGACGGTGTTTGAGCAGCACAGGGAGGAAGCGTTGGTGTACGCGGGGGCCGGCTGTGGTGGAGGTCTTCGGCGAGGCGCCGTTTTCCCCGGAGAATAAGGACGCGGCGATCCACTACGATGAGGAGCAGCAGAAGCTGAACGTCTACTTCGCCTCGGAGCGGAGCGCGACGGTTTACAAATACATCTCCGCCGAGGAACACAGCTTTACGATCATCGCCTATCCGACGCCGGAGATCGGGGCGCAGTTTGAGGAGATTTTTGCGGAGACGGTGAAGGTCAATACGCTGGATTACAAGAAATATCAGACGATCCAGCAGCGGCTGATCGATGTGTTGGACGGAGCGGAGCGGGTTCATATTGTCGGCTGCGGGGATAACCACCCCGACCTGACGGTCGCCAGCCGGCAGCTGGAGGATCCGGCGAAGCAGACCGCGTTTGAGAACTGCGTGGCGGATGTCAATATTCCGGTGGGCGAGGTCTTCACCTCCCCGGTGCTGACCGGCACGAACGGCGTACTCCATGTGACGGAGGTTTTCTTAAACGGACTTCAGTACCGGAATCTGGAGGTTGTTTTTAAGGACGGTATGATCGATTCGTACTCCTGCACGAATTTTGATTCGGAGGAGAAGAACCGGAAATATATTAAGGACAATGTGCTGATGCACCATGAGACGCTTCCGATGGGTGAGTTTGCGATCGGCACCAACACCACGGCGTACCGCATGGCGAGGAGATATCAGATTCAGGAAAAGATGCCGATTCTGATCGCGGAGAAGACAGGCCCTCACTTTGCGGTCGGCGACACCTGTTACTCCCGCGAGGAGGAGATCGAGCGGAAAAATCCGGACGGAAAGAGCATCGTGGCGAAGGAGAACGAGGTCAGTGTCCTGCGCAGTGAGGATCCGTCGAAGGCTTATTTCAACTGCCACACGGATATCACGATCCCCTATAACGAATTGGGCGCGATCACGGCCGTCTACCCGGACGGGAGCACGGCGGATATTATCCGCGACGGACTGTTCAGGGTCGAGGGAACGGAGGAGCTGAACGGGCCGCTGCTGGAGCAGTAGCCCCGGCCGATTTGCCGAAAACAGACTGCGAGTCGTAATGAACGATTAAGAATGCAGAGAAATTATAGCAGCCATATGATAAGAGGAGGAAAAACATGCCGAAGGTAGGAATTGTGATGGGCAGCGACTCAGATATGCCCGTCATGTCAAAAGCAGCAGAAATACTGGATCAATTTGGAATTGACTACGAGATGCGCATCATCTCCGCTCACCGTGAGCCGGACATCTTTTTCGATTACGCGAAAAGCGCAGAGGAGCGCGGATATAAGGTCATCATCGCGGGAGCCGGGAAGGCGGCTCATCTGCCGGGCATGTGCGCGGCACTCTTCCCCATGCCGGTCATCGGCATCCCGATGAAGACATCCGACCTGGGAGGTGTGGACTCCCTCTACTCTATCGTCCAGATGCCCAGCGGCATCCCGGTGGCCACCGTAGCCATCAACGGCGGAGCCAACGCCGGGATCCTTGCAGCGAAAATCCTCGCCACCGGAGACCCGGAGCTGCTGGAAAAACTGAAGGCATACTCCGAAGAATTAAAGAATCAGGTTGTCGCTAAGGATGAAAGGTTACAGGAAACCGGTTGGAAGGATTATTAATTGCGAAACCCCTCTTATAACGTAAATCAGATCTGAAGAAAAAACAATTCAAGTTGAATTTTTTTTCTCGGAGCGTCTGATGCTGTATATAGGTTTCGCAATTCTGAAAATTAATAAAAAAGGAGACTCACAAATGGATTACAAAACATCAGGCGTCGACATCGAGGCCGGCTACCGCTCGGTAGAGCTGATGAAGGAGCACGTAAAAAAGACCATGCGTCCGGAAGTTCTCGGCGGTCTGGGCGGATTTTCCGGCGCATTTTCCCTTGAGAAAATAAAGGAGATGGAGGATCCGGTCCTGCTGTCCGGTACGGACGGCTGCGGCACGAAGGTCAAGCTGGCGTTTCTGATGGACAAGCATGACACCATCGGCATTGATGCGGTCGCCATGTGCGTCAACGATATTGCCTGTGCCGGCGGAGAACCCCTGTTTTTCCTCGACTATATCGCCTGTGGGAAGAATTATCCGGAAAAAATTGCCGAGATCGTGAAGGGCGTGGCCGAGGGCTGTATCCAGTCGGACGCCGCACTGATCGGCGGGGAGACTGCGGAGCACCCGGGTCTGATGCCGGAGGATGAGTACGATCTGGCCGGGTTTGCCGTGGGTGTCTGTGACCGGAAGGATCTGATCACGGGGGAGAACCTGAAGGCAGGCGATGTCCTGATCGGGATGGCCTCCACCGGCGTCCACAGCAATGGTTTTTCTCTGGTGCGGAAGGTTTTCGAGATGACCGCGGAGTCGCTGAACACCTACTATGACGAGCTGGGACAGACTCTGGGTGAGGCGCTGATCGCACCGACGCGCATTTATGTCAGGGCTTTAAAAAACATGAAAAACGCGGGTGTCACCGTCAAGGCGTGCAGCCACATCACGGGCGGCGGCTTCTATGAGAATGTGCCCCGGATGCTTGTGGACGGCGCACATGCGGTGATCGAGAAGGACAGCTACCCGATTCCGCCGATTTTTACGCTTCTGCAGAAAACCGGAGAGATCGAGGAACAGATGATGTACAACACATACAACATGGGACTCGGCATGATTGTCGCCGTGGATCCGTCTGAGACGGACAAGGCCATGGAGGCCATCCGCGCGGCGGGCGATACGCCCTATGTGGTCGGCCGGATCGAGGCCGGAGAAAAAGGGGTGACCTTATGCTGAGGATAGCGGTTCTGGTCTCCGGAGGCGGCACAAACCTTCAGGCCATCATTGACAGTATCGCGGACGGCCGGATCACGAACACGGAGATTGCGGCGGTCATCAGCAACAATGCGTCCGCCTATGCGCTGGAGCGCGCAGAGAAGGCCGGGATTTCGGCCCGCTGTATTTCCCCGAAATCGTATCAGACAAGAGCGGAGTTTAACGAGGCGCTTCTTGCCGCGGTGGACGAGGCCGGAGTTGATCTGATCGTGCTGGCTGGATTTCTGGTCGTGATTCCGGAGGCAATGATTGCCCGCTACCGGAACCGGATCATCAATATCCATCCGTCCCTGATCCCGTCATTCTGCGGAACCGGCTATTACGGGCTGAAGGTGCACGAGGCGGTTCTCGCCCGCGGCGTAAAAGTCACCGGGGCGACCTGTCATTTTGTGGATGAGGGAACCGATACCGGCCCGATTATTTTCCAGAAAGCCGTGGAGGTCAGAGAGGGCGACACGCCCAAGGCGCTTCAGCGGCGCGTGATGGAGGAGGCCGAGTGGGTCATCCTGCCCCGCGCGATCGACCGGATTGCCAACGGAGCGGTGTCCGTTGAGGACGGACTGGTACATATCAGGCAGCAGGAAGCGTAACAATATGATATCTTTTTGAATGGAGGATGCACGATGAACATTTTGATAGTGGGAAGCGGCGGCCGTGAGCATGCGATCGCCATGAGTGTGGCAAAGAGTACCCGTGCAGACCGGATTTACTGTGCGCCCGGCAACGCCGGCATCGGACAGATCGCCGAGTGCGTGCCGATCGGGGCGATGGAGTTTGAGAAGCTCGCAGCTTTCGCGAAGGAGCATGCGATTGATCTGACCATCATCGGGATGGATGATCCGCTGGTCGGCGGCATTGTGGATGTGTTTGAGGCGGAGGGACTGCGTGTCTTCGGCCCGAACCGTGCGGCTGCGATCCTGGAGGGTTCCAAAGCTTTTTCCAAGGATCTGATGAAAAAATACAATATTCCTACGGCAGCCTATGAGAACTTCGATGATCCGGAAAAGGCGCTGGCCTATCTGGAGACCGCGAAAATGCCCATCGTGCTGAAGGCGGACGGCCTGGCTCTGGGCAAAGGCGTGCTGATCTGCAACACGCTGGAGGAGGCAAAGGCCGGTGTGCGGGAGATTATGCAGGATAAAAAGTTCGGCTCCGCGGGGAATCAGATGGTGGTCGAGGAGTTTATGACCGGCCGCGAGGTGTCGGTTCTCTCCTATGTCGACGGAAAGACCATTAAGATTATGTCCTCCGCGCAGGATCATAAGCGGGCGCAGGACGGTGATCAGGGGCTGAACACCGGCGGCATGGGAACCTTTTCTCCCAGCCCGTTTTACACGAAGGAGGTTGACGATTTCTGTCAGAAATATATCTTCCAGCCGACCGTGGACGCCATGGCGGCGGAGGGCAGACCCTTTAAGGGCATCATTTTCTTCGGCCTGATGCTGACGGAGGACGGCCCGAAGGTGTTGGAGTACAATGCCCGTTTCGGAGATCCGGAGGCGCAGGTGGTGCTGCCGCGGATGAAAAACGATATTCTTGAGGTCATGGAGGCGTGTATCGACGGCACGCTTGATCAGATCGATCTGCAGTTTGAGGACAACGCGGCGGTCTGCGTGGTGCTGGCCAGCGACGGCTACCCGGTTTCCTATCAGAAGGGTTATGAGATCCGGGGGCTGGAGAATTTCGCGGACAAAGACGGCTATTACTGCTTCCATGCGGGCAGCAAATTAAATGAGGCAGGAAAGATCGTCACCAATGGTGGCCGTGTTCTGGGCGTCACCGCAAAGGGCGCCGATCTGAAAGAAGCCCGCGCCAATGCCTACAAGGCGACGGAATGGGTTGATTTTGAGAACAAATATATGCGCCATGATATCGGAAAGGCGATCGACGAGGCATGAGGAAAGCAGTCATTTTTGATATGGACGGAACCCTCTGGGATTCCGTGGACAACATCGTGACCTCGTGGAATCAGGCGCTTCCGGCAATCGGAGAGACCGCTCTTGTCATCACAAGAGAGCGGCTTCTCGGCCTTATGGGCAAGACGATGGATCATTTTGCGGCAGATTTTTTTCCACAGTACACGCCGGAGAAGGGCATGGAGCTTTTCCATGTTCTGGAGGTGGCGGAGAATGAATACCTTCGCCTGCACGGAGCCGTGCTTCTGGGCGATGTGGAGGCGGTTTTTCGCAGACTGCACGAGGCGGGCTGGGGCGTCTGTATCGTGAGCAACTGTCAGTCCGGCTATATCGAGGCGTTTCTGGAGCATTATCATCTGGAAAATCTGGTGGATGATCTGGAGTGTTACGGGAATACCGGCCGCGGGAAGGCGGATAACCTGAGATCTGTGATTGCGCGGAACGGACTGGAACGGTACTGGTATCTGGGCGACACGCAGGGAGATTACGATGCCTGTGCGGAGGCAGGGGTGCCGTTTCTCTGGGCGTCCTACGGATTCGGGACCGTGGATGCGGACGTGCCGCAGGTGGATTCACTGGAAGAGATCGTGCGTGCAGTCGGAGAATGATTCTGAAAAGAAGACAGGAAAATGCGAACGCGGAGGATATCAGTCCTCCGCGTCTTCTTTTTCCAAAGCGGCTACCGCTTCGTTGAGCATGTTGATAAAGTTCTCCTCGCCCATCGCTTCGAAGTGCTCGGATGCAGCTTCCATCCGGTCGAAAAAGCTGGGCTTGCGCTCGCCGTCCGGCGCGCAGGAAGCGCCGCAGGTGCTGCAGTCGTGAGTGCAATTGGTCAAATCAGTCATGGAACCCTCCTTTCTTGGAAATCGGTGTGATTATATAAAATGAATTCAACAGGCTTTACACCGAGTGGAATGGGTACTATTTGTTTATGTCCAGATTGCTGGTGATGATACCGAAAGATTCGAGTTTGGCTTTTACCAGTCTGATCTGATACTCGACTTCTTTCTGGCTGTCGGTGGATGTTTTGATTCTCTGAAGGTTTGAGTAATAGTCAATGAGATTATTTATCATTTCTTTTTCCGTAGGCATATATTGGGTCTCCTTCATTGTATCACCGCCTTTCATATAATAAAATATTATAGCGGCTTTTTCTGAGGGTGTAAAGCCTGTTCAATTGTCAAAGTGCGTTTTGCCTTGAATAATCGGTAAACACCAATGGAATCGAAGACGATACA
>JAJPYF010000142.1 GCA_021205085.1 Clostridiales bacterium
GTTATATTATGTCGAATTATCGTTTTTTATGGGGATATATGGGAACAAAATTATTATCCGTCATTTTCAAAGGATAATAGCTCGATTATGATAAACACAGAAAATCTTAGTTAATAAGATGATGGGGGAAGGGATGGATTATCCGGATTATACTGATTTGCTGGAGAAGATTACATATGTAGAGGGAATTCTGCGGATGGCAGAGAAATATGGGGATCCTTTGCCTTTGGAGGCGGTGATCCGGGATCCGGAAATGGAAGAAGTAATCAAAAAATTTTATCATTTCAGTGACGGGCGGGCTTTTTGCGAGGCATTTGAAAATGCTGAGAACTTCCATGATGTCTTAAATGTGCAATTTGCCGGGGAAAAGCTTCTTTTCCATCTCCGAAAGCATAGGGGAGAACATGTTCTTCCGAATACGCATGTAATATTTTGTTCGAGAGGAGGCTGTGTTGTCCGGATCAAGGGGCAGCAGGAATTATATCTGAATGAAGGAGAAGCCTGTGTTATTGCTCCCGGTGTCTCACATGCCTATTTTAATCTTTCGGAAACGGCACGAGTGATTCATCTGGCGATTACGGCATCTTTTATGAGTACTGTGCTTTTCCCGCGGCTTCCGCAGACGCATCCGTGTACGCAGCTTTTTCATAATGTTATTTTTGACCATGATGCTGCAGTGCCGTATATTTTTGTTTCAAAGAGCTTTCCGGAGGAGATGACATATTTTTTGACATCCGCTTTCTACTACTATTTATATCGTCCGGCCATGTATGAAGAAATTGTCAACAGTTTTCTGGTGCTGTTTTTTTCTTACCAGCTGCAGGCAATCGGCGGGCAGACAGATTTACCCGAATCCGTCAAATTGTCGCCGGAGCAGACCTTGCAGATGATACTGGATTATATTACCGGAAACTGCCGGTCACTGACACTGAAACAACTGGCGGACAAATTCCACTTCAATGTAACGTATTTAAGTCTGTATCTGAAAAAGAATACAGGAAAAACTTTTACTGCGCTTTTACAGCATGCGAGGATGGAGAAGGCTGCAGAATTGCTGATTGACACGACATTGTCGGTGACCAGTGTTGCGGATGCTGTGGGATATCAAAATATGAACTATTTTTACAGCCTTTTTAAGAAAACGATGTCTTGTACACCGGCGGAATACAGGAATCAGTATTTGCATTCTGAACAACGGGTAGTAGGTCAGGAACAGATATAATGGAGGGCAGAACTTTGATGAGACGAAAAAAAACAAGCGTTTTTTATTTTACGGAAAATTGTACAAAGGTGTGGGAAGCGGTTACTTCGAAAAATGAAAACAATGGGTTTACTTTTTCGCCCATGTCGGATGAAGAGTATGAGAGGAAAAAACAGGAGGCACTCTCAGATGGAAAGGCGTTGGCACAGGTCACAGATCTCACACCGGGAGTCAGCTGTGCTTATGAGTTGCATGCAGAGAAGTTTGATGTGTTTTGGTCGGCGCGGTTTGAAACAGTTGGCGATGGAGAGTGCCGGATGGTCATGACGGAGACATATCAGTTCCACCGGGATGCAGTCCCTGCTTTTTTACTGTCACTTTTGTTCCTGCGGCAGAGACGGCAGCACAGGGATTTCCGGGATACGATCGGGCAACGCTTGGAGAGTATGAATAAGAAATAGGATATATTTTAATCGCCGCTGCCTCTGCTTTCAGCAGGGACAGCAGCATAGATAGGATTGAAGAAGGATTACTTATATTGTTTTGCTGACTCGATCATCAGGGGAAGTACCTTGAACAGGTCGTCGGCGATTCCGTAGTCTGCGCACTCAAAGATGGGTGCGGAGGCGTTTTTATTTACGGCGATGATCAGCTCGCTGTCCTGCATTCCGGCTTTGTGCTGGATGGCGCCGGAGACGCCGAGGGCGATATAGATCTTCGGGCGAACAGTTTTTCCGGTCTGGCCGACCTGATGATCCGCGGTCAGCCATCCGGCATCGACGACCGCGCGGGAAGCGCCGAGAACACCGCCGAGGATGTCTGCGAGCTCTTCTGCCATGGAGATGGCTTTCTCGTGGTCTTTGCTGATGCCGAATCCGACGGTGACGATGACCTCCGCTCCGGTCAGATCCACCATGGCGCGCGTCTCTTTTACAACCTCAAGCACTTTGGTTGTCAGGTCGTCCCCGGTCAGAGTAAAGTCCGGTCTGACGATGGCGCAGGACTCCGCCTTTGCTGCATCGAAGGGTGCTTTTTTCATGACGCCCGGCCGTACCGTGGCCATCTGCGGGCGGAAGCGGGGGCAGATGATGGTGGCCATCAGGTGTCCGCCGAAGGCAGGGCGCGTCATCTTCAGTCCCCGGTCTCCTTCCACGATCGGAATGGTATCTGTGTTCAGCGTAGAGTTCTCAGCGAGGAATTCGATATATTTTTCCGTGTTGACATTCAGGTTGGTGCAGTCTGCGCAGAGGCCGGTATGGAGGCGCGCTGCGAGGCGCGGGCCGAGATCGCGGCCGATGTTGGTGGCTCCGATCAGAAGCGCTTCCGGCCGGTATTCCTGTACCAACTGGCAGATGACGGTTGTATAAGCGTCTGTCGTGTAATCCTGCAGAAGCGGATCCTCGCAGACATAGACTTTGTCGGCACCGTATCCGCCGAGCTCCTTTGCAATCCCTTCCACTGCATCACCCAGCAGAACGCCGCACAGCTCGGTATCTAGCTCATCCGCCAGCTTGCGGCCTTCAGAGATCAGCTCGAAGTCCGTGGGCATCAGTGCGCCGCCGCGCTGTTCGCAGAAAACCCATACGCCGCGAAAGGCGTCGATATCTTTATTGTTATAGGTAGACATAGTTTTTCTCCTTTCTCCTAGATGATGTGTTTGGCAGCCAGTGTGGCAAACAGGGACGGAATCGTATCCTTCGGATCTCCTTCCAGCATCTGCCCGGCATCCTTGACCGGCGGCGAGAAAGAACGAAATACATTGGTCGGGGAACCTTTCAGACCGATCGTATCCGATTCGATCAGCGGGTTATCCTTCAGGCGCTCGTAATCCATAACAACGATGGGCTCCTTATCGCAGTCCAGAATTCCCTTTACGGTCATATAGCGAGGCGTGTTCAGCTCCTTGATGCAGGTCAGCAGGCAGGGCGTTTTTGCCTGAATGACCATATACCCGTCCTCAAGCATGCGCTTGCAGGTGAGAACGCCGTTCTCCAACCTGATATCCGTAACGTAGGTAATCTGCGGAATATGCAGCTTTTCCGCGATCTGGGGGCCGACCTGTGCGGTGTCGCCGTCGATGGCCTGGCGGCCGCAGAGGATAATGTCATCCTCCTCAATGCCAATCTCGCGGATGGCCGCGGCGATGATCTGGCTGGTGGCGAATGTGTCCGAACCGCCGAACTCGCGTCCGGAGATCAGAACGCCCTCGTCTACACCCATCGCTTTTAATTCCTTCAGCATATCCATGGCCGGGAACGGTCCCATGCTGACTGCGATAACACGGCAGCCGTAAACATCCTTCAGCTGCAGGGCAGCCTCAACGGCGTTCATATCATCCGGGTTAATGATGGTCGGCATGGAAGCACGGTCCATCGTGCCGTCCGGCTTTACCGCAACTTTCCCGGCGGTGTCCGGGACCTGTTTTACACAAACAATAATTTTCATAGTCAAGGCTCCTTTCTCTTATTTTAGCAGGCTGCCGGAGATGACGAGCTGCTGTACCTGACTGGTGCCCTCATAGATGGAGGTAATGCGGGCGTCGCGGTAGAGACGCTCCACCTTGTATTCTTTGATATATCCGTAACCGCCGTGAATCTGAACTGCCTTGTAGGCAATGCGGTTGCATGCCTCCGCGGCGTAGTATTTCGCCATGGCACAGCGCTTGCTCGTCTCCGGGCTTCCGGCGTCCTTTAATTCTGCCGCGCTGTAGACCAGCTCACGCGCTGCCTCCAGCTCTGTCGCCATGTCCGCAATCATGAAGCTGATTGCCTGAAAGTTCGCAATGGGGCGGCCGAATTGTTTGCGCTCTTTGGCGTATTTGATGGACTCATCCAGACAGCCCTGGGCAATGCCGACTGCCTGTGCAGCCATGCCGAGCCGTCCTCCGTCCAGCGTTTGCATGGCAACCGCGAATCCCTTGTGCAGAGGGCCGAGCAGGTCGCTCTTGTGGACGCGGACATCCTCCAGAATGACATCGCTGGTGGGGTAACCCTTGATACCCATTTTGTTTTCCGGTTTGCCGCAGCTGACACCGGGAAGTGTCATGTCAACAATGAACATGGAGATTCCGCGGCTGCCTTTCTGGGTGGGATCGGTTTTTGCATAGACGATGCAGTAGTCTGCGAACGGCGCGCCGGAGATAAATGTCTTGCGGCCGTTTAGGATAAAATAATCCCCATCCTGCACGGCGGTCGTCTGCGTGCCGCCGGCATCGGAACCGGCGCCCGGCTCCGTAAGGGCAAAGGCGATGATTTTTTCGCCCTTTGCGGTCGGTGTGAGGTATTTCTGTTTCTGTTCCTCATTCCCGCACAGGAGAAGAGGGCCGCCGCCCAGGGAATTGGAAGTATTGGCGTAGATGGAGAGAACGGGGCTGACCCGTGCAAACTCTTCCACAAGCAGCGCATAGGCGAGGGAGTCGCCGCCCTGCCCGCCGTATTCGACCGGAATTTTCACACCCATAAATCCGTATTTCGACATCTTTCTGTGGATGTCCCAGTCGAATTCACCGGTTTCCTCCAGACGGTCTGTCAGCTCGGTCGTAAATTCGGTTTCAGCGAACTGCCGATACAGCCTGCGCATCATCTGATGCTTTTCGGATAAAATCATATAAGCCTCCTTTACAAAAATGAATGATCGGACGGCCGTGTAAAAACAGGAAAAGATTCTTTGGAGAAACACTTGATTTTACTGACCGGCCGTATTATAATGTGGAAAAATGAACATGTTCTATGAACTTGTTCGATTAAATTTTATACGGACATTCTGCATTTGTCAACATGATTTTGCCGGATTTATGTGACAAAAACGAGCGATCAGAATTGTGCACTTTTGATAAAAGAAAAGGAGGAGATTTTCAATGGCGAAATTTATCACTGCGAGAGAGGCGGCAGAGCTGATTCCCGACGGAGCGACGGTCGGCATTGCCGGTATGGGACTGTCCGGCTGGGCGGAGGAGATAGCCTGCGCGATCCGTGACTGTTACCGGGAGACCGGTCATCCCTGCGGGCTGAATCTGAAGCAGGGCAGCGCGATGGGCGACTGGGGATACGGAAACAAATTCGACGGCTGGGACAGAAGTCCGCTGCCGGAGCCGGACAATGACCACGGAGCCCGCGGCGTGACCCGGCTGGGCGAGGCCGGGCCGGGCCTGATCACAAAGTGGACCAGCGCGCATATCGGGAGTGCCTTTACGCTCTGCGATCAGGCAAGACAGGAGCTGATTGATACTCACTGCCTGCCGCAGGGTGTGATCATTAATCTGTGGCGGGAGATTGCCGCCGGCCGGCCGGGTCTGATCACGAAGACCGGTCTCGGCACATTCGTCGATCCGCGTGTGGAAGGCGGCCGGATGAATGCGAAGGCTGCGGAGTCAGAGGTTGTCAAGCTGGTTCATTTTGAGGGGGAAGAATACCTGTATTATCCGGGATTTAAGTGCGACGTTGCGCTGCTGCGCGGAACGATCGCGGACGAGAACGGCAATATCTCCTTTGAGCATGAGAGCGTGATTAACGAGGGCTTTTCCGTTGCCGCTGCCGCGAAAAACACCGGCGGTATCGTGATTGTTCAGGTGGAGTATCTGGCGAAGAAGGAGACGCTGAATCCGAAAGCGGTGAAGATCCCCGGGCATCTGGTGGATTATGTTGTTCAGGCGAAAGATCCGAAATCCTGCTGGCAGGCGGAGGGGGATTACTGGCAGCCGTCCTACTCCGGACATATCCGGATTCCGTTGGACAGCATAGAACCGTTGCCCTTTGACGAGCGCAAGGTGGTCTGCCGACGCTGTGCGATGGAGTTGAAAAAGGGTAATATTATCAACCTCGGAATCGGCATGCCGGCCGACACCGCAAAGGTGGTATCCGAGGAGGGCTATATCGACGATCTGCTCATGAGCACGGAGAGCGGTGTGATCGGCGGCGTGCCGTCTGCCCTTCCCAGCTTCGGCAGCGCGTATAATCCGGAATGCATCCTGACGCCGAACGATATGTTTGACCTGATCAGCGGCGGCGGTCTGGATGTGACCTGCCTCGGCATCGGAGAGGTGGACGGCGACGGAAACAACAATGTGAGCCGCATGGGGAAACGTCTCACCGGCCCCGGCGGATTTATCGATATCACGGCTGCGACGCCGAAGGTTATTTTCGCCGGCAGTCTGGTGGGAAAGGCGAAGCTGAAGATCGGCGACGGAAAGCTTGAGGTGGTGCAGGAAGGGACGATCCGCAAGTTTGTGGACAAAGTCGGCCAGATCACGTTTTCCGGACAGTATGCGCCGGATGATCAGGAAGTGCTGTACATCACGGAGCGCGCCGTATTCCGTCTGATCGATCACAAAATGACGTTGGTCGAGATTGCGCCGGGCATCGACCTGCAGAGAGATGTTCTGGATCAAATCGGGTTTACACCGGTGATTTCTCCGGATCTGAAGGAAATGGATCCGGGCATCTTCTGTGAGAAATGGGGCGGACTGGGCGAGTATCTTGATGCGTAGTCAGAGCGATCTCATACGGTGCTGAATTATATTAACGAAAGGGCTGACGGATTGCGGTTTTTGATCGCAAAACGTCGGCCCTCTTTGATAGGCATATATAATATGAATGTTAAAGATAAATCCTTAGCAGTTTGCCGATCATACCGGCCATGGCCTCCCGCAGGATATAGGATCCGTCGTGGATGCACCAGTCATAGACCTGGCCGCGGGCGGCGATCATCAGGAAGGAGGCTATCTCCGTCGCACTCTCCTCACAGACAAGCTCTCCGCTATCCATGCCCTGCTGCAGCGTGCGGGTCAGGACCGGAATGATCCCGGTGTCCGTCTGGCGCATGAAATGCTTATTATTGGAATTATACAGGATCTTGGTCAGGGACATGGAAGTAATCTCTGAGGAATAGGCGGCGTAACGGTCAAAGAGGAATAATAGGCGTTCCCGCAGTGTTGACTGTGTCAGCAGCGGGGCGACCTCTTCCTCAAAATAGGCGTCCGCCAGGAAGTATGTCTCATAGTACACATCTAATTTAGAAGAAAAATAATTATAAAACGTGCCGATGGAGACGCCGGCGGCCTTCACAATATCGCGGATGGTGATCTCCTCAAAGTCGCGTTCTTCCAGAAGGGAGAGCGCGGTGTTGAAAACGAGCAGCCGGGTCTCCTCGGCCTGCTGCTTTCGGGATAACTTACCGCCTGTGGTGGGTTCTGTCATGTTTCGTCACTCCTTGTCCGGGAACCGGGTTTGCCGGATGCCCTGATGTGCGTAGTATACCACAAGGATTTGAAAGAGCAAAGTATTTTTCGAAACTGGGCTTAATGCACAAAGCGAAAAAAAGGAATTCGTTCAGAGTGTCCATGAACTCCGGTTTTGTTAAAGTGTACAATAAAATAAAAAAACGGGAGGTATTTTTTTATGGCGTATATTTTAAACGATGAAGCAAAAGACCTGCTGAGGGATGTCAGGGAGTTCTGCGAGAACGAAGTGAAGGAGCAGGTGAAGGAGTATGACATCTCCGGCGAGTGGCCGCGCCCCATTTATGAGAAGGCGCAGGAGATGCAGCTGCACATGATGGATGTCCCGGAGGAGTACGGCGGCCTGGGGCTGGACCATATCACGCAGGCGGCCCTGGTAGAGCAGATGGCGTGGGCGGATGCCGGTTTTGCGGTGACGATGAACGGGAACGGCCTGGCGTTAAAGCCGGTGCTGATTGCCGGGACGAAGGAGCAGGTGCAGAAGTGCTGCGATATTATCGTGGATGGCGGGTACGGCGTTTTTGCCCTGACCGAGCCGGATGCCGGGTGCGATGCCGCAAACGGGAAGACGACGGCCGTGCTGGAGGACGGGCAGTATGTGTTAAACGGGCGGAAATGTTTTATCACCAACGCCAGCGTGGGGGATTTCTTCGTGGTGACGGCCATGACGGACAAGTCAAAAGGGACAAAGGGGATGTCTGCATTCCTGGTCTATAAAGGAACGCCGGGCTTGAACGTCGGCAATCATGAGAACAAGATGGGCATCCGTACCTCCACAACCAGCGACCTCGTGCTGGACGATGTGCGGATCCCGGCGGAGAACCTGCTCGGGAAAGAGGGCGAGGGCTTTAAGATCGCCATGCAGACGCTTGACCTGGCCAGGACATGGTGCGGCGTGATCGCGGTCGGCATTGCGCAGCGCTGCATCGATGAAGCGGTTGCATACGCAAAGCAGCGCGTGCAGTTTGGCAGGCCCATCGCAAAGAACCAGGCGATCCAGTTTAAGATCGCGGACATGGAGATCCGCACGGAGGCGTCCAGGCAGCTGATCACACACGCAATCAACCTTGCGGACCAGGGGCTCCCGTTCAGTAAAGAATCCGCCGCGGCAAAGTGCTTTGCCGGCGATTCCGTGATGCAGACCGCCATCGATGCGGTTCAGATCTTCGGCGGATACGGCTACAGCCGCGAATATCCGGTGGAGAAGCTGATGCGCGACGCCAAGATCTTCCAGATCTTTGAGGGGACCAATGAGGTCCAGCGGATGGTAGTCGGGCGTTCCGTGATCGGGAAATGCTAAAGGAGGAAATGCAGATGAATATCTTAGTGTTTGTGAAGCAGGTGCCGGACGACTATGTGAAGGTCCGCCTCGGGGAGGACGGGAAGCCGGCAGTGGAAGGCATAGATAAGATTGTCAACGCGTTTGACACCTATGCAGTGGAAATGGCAGTCCGCCACCGTGAACAGGAAGGCGGCCGGGTGGTTGTCGCCACGGTCGGGGAGGAGGAAAAGGTCCGCCCTGCCGTGGTGCAGATGGTCGCGGTCGGCGCCGACCAGGCTTACATTTTTGCGCCGGCGGCCAAGGAGTATGATGAGAGCGCGCTGAGCGGGAGCCTGGCTGAGGCGGTCCGGGAGTGCGAAAAAGCAGAGGGGATCTGCTTTGACCTGGTTCTCTGCGGGAAGGAATCGACCGATGAGATCAGCTCCCAGGTTGCAGCGATGCTGGCGGAGAAGCTTGGCGCCGGTTTTGTTTCCAGTGCAGTCGGCTTTGAGGCGGCGGATGGTGAGCTTACCGTGCAGCAGGAAACGGAGACCGGCTATTCGTGGTACGGGACAGCCTGCCCGGCCGTGCTGAGCGTGGCAAAGCCGGAGTATGACCCGCGTTACCCGACCCTGAAGGGGAAGATGGCAGCCCGGAAGGCAAATATCCCTTACTTCAAAGATGTGCTGACGCCGGTTTCACCGGCAGTGGCATGCAGGTCTTACGCTGAGCCGCCGAAACGGAAGGAAGGCATCCGAATCGTGGAGAAGGAAGCGGCGGACGCGGTGAACAAAGCGCTGGAGATCATGACCGGCGACAAGGTGCTGTAAGGAGGGCAGGCAGAATGAAAACAATGATCTATATCGAATCAGACGGGAAGGATATTCCCGGGGCCGGGCTGGAGCTGGTGGCTGCGGCGGAAAGCCTCGGCAGCTGTATGGCGGTCCTTACAGGGGCCGGATGCCGGGAGGCAGCGGAAAACCTGGCGGCATACGGGACGGATGTAGCAGTGATGGAGACGGAAAGCGTCATGCAGGACACTGTCGTGTCGGCAATTGTGCAGGCAGCAGAGGCATACAGCCCGGATGTGGTGCTTTTTGCCGCGACGCTGGAGGGGAAGGACATGGCACCCCGTGTGGCGGCAAGGCTCTCGACCGGCTGCATTACTGACATAACGGCAATAGAAGAGACGCCGGACGGCCTTGTTTTTACCCGCCCGGCATACGGCGGTACAATACTGGAAAAGATGATGTTCGCGCAGGGGAAGACTGCGGTCGCCTCGGTCCGTGCGGGGAGCTTTGAAAAGGCACAGCCGTCCGGACAGGGGAAGATTGTGGCCTGCAAGGCGGCTGCGGGCGGTGCGGAAAAGGTAAAACTGTTGAAGACTTCCGTGGAGATCGCGGAGATGGTCAATCTGGAAGGGGCGGATGTGATCGTGGCCGGCGGCCGCGGCTGCGGGAGCGCAGAGAACTTCGCCCTGGTACAGGAACTGGCCGACCTGCTCGGGGGAGTTGTCGGTGCATCGCGCCCTGCCATCGAGGAGGGATGGGTCTCCAAGGCGCACCAGATCGGGCAGTCCGGGAAGATCGTGGCCCCGAAGCTGTATATTGCCTGCGGAATTTCCGGTTCCATGCAGCATGTGTCCGGGATGATGGGGTCTGACTATATCGTGGCAATCAACAAGGACGAGGATGCATCCATTTTTGAGGTGGCCGATGTGGCGATCGTCGGGAAATGTGAGGAAGTCCTGCCGCTGATGATCGAGGAGATCAGGAAGCGCAGGGCATAGGAGGAAGAGATGGAATATAAGAAACCAACCCAGGAGATGCTGGAAAAGCTGAAAGAGATCGCCCCGGGCCGTGTGTCAGTCGGGGAAGAGATCAGCAAAGATTACTATCATGATGAGATGACTTTTTACGGGGAGTATGCGCCGGACGCCGTGGTGGCGGCTGCCAGCACGGAGGAGATTTCCGCGGTGTGCAGGCTTTGTTACGAAAATGACGTGCCCATCATCCCGCGCGGTGCGGGGACCGGGCTCTCCGGCGGATGCGTTGCCATCGCAGGGGGCGTGGTCATTGACACCCAGAAAATGAACCGGATCCTCGGATATGACCTGGAAAACTTTATCATTCGGGTGCAGGCCGGAGCCTATATCAACGATATCGCGGAGGACTGCGCGAAGCACCATATGCTCTATCCGCCGGACCCGGGTGAAAAATTCGCCACGTTGGGCGGCAATGTCTCCACCAATGCGGGCGGGATGCGCGCCTGCAAGTACGGGACGACGAGGGATTATGTCCGCGCGATGACCGTCGTAATGCCAAACGGCGACATCATCCGCATGGGTGCGGAGGTGAGCAAGAATTGCTCCGGTTACAGCCTTCTGAACCTGATGTGCGGCTCCGAGGGGACGCTGGGGATCATCACGGAGCTGAGCATGAAGATCATCCCGCAGCCGGTGATGGCGGTCAGCCTCCTGGCTCCGTTTGCCTCTCTGGATGAGTGCATTTCCTGCGTGTCAAAGCTGAAAATGGCGAACCTGGATCCCCAGGCACTGGAGTTTTTAACCCGCGGGAACGTGGCGGCGATCGAGCGCTTCCTCGGGAAGACCATCTACCCGGCAAAATGTGACGGGGTGGAAGCGGAAGCATACCTGCTTGTGACCTTTGACGCGGCCAGTGAGGAAGTGATGGATGCGACACTGGAGAAAGCGGCGGATGTGTTCGTGGAAAACGGCGCGCTGGATGTCATGATCTATGATACCGCCGACGCGATGCGGAATGTGTGGCTGGTGCGCGGGTCCTGCCTGGAGGCGATCCTGGCGGATTTTGAGCTGACGGAAGAATGCGATGTGGTCGTGCCGATCCCGCAGATCGCGAACCTGGTGAACTACGCGGTAAGCCTGGAGGATGAGATCGGCCTGGAGCTGCGTGTCTGCGGCCATGCGGGGGACGGGAATGTCCATATGAACGTGTGTGCCAACGGGATGGGCCGGGAAGAGTTCATGGAGAAATCAGAGAAGTTCGTCTCCAAGGTTACCGATAAGGGCGTAGAGCTTGGGGGAATGGTCAGCGGCGAGCACGGCATCGGCAGTGCGAAGGTGAGCTACCTGACAAAGAGCCTGGGTGAGGCGCAGATGGAACTGATGAAGTCCATCAAGAAAGCCTGCGACCCGAAGATGCTCTTAAATCCGGGGAAAGTCTGCTATTCCCTGTAGAATGAACTATGTGAGAATTCTTTCTTTCATACCCTTCTTTTTAATACCGGAGTCCCTTCCCCAGTGCGGGGAGGGGATTTCAGGATTCGGGCTGCCAGAAGCGTTTCAGAATCAGGATGTCCTCTTTCAGATACTTTGTCATATATTCCCAGACATAGTGACTGAAGACCAGACGTTCCCGAAGGTTGGGATTGTCCAGATCGGAGCCGATCAGAGATTCTATTTTTCGTATTTTATACAGCATGGTGTTTCGGTGTATAAAAAGCTGTTGGGCTGTTTTCACCGTATTTCTCTCGTTCATAAGGTATACAAACAGTTCGTTTGTCATATCCGTTCCGTTCTTCTTGTCATACATTACGAGAGATATAAATTCGTTGTTACAGAGGTGAGCAAGGTTCTGGCTGCTCATATGCTGGGAGGCGGCATTGGCCGCAAGCTCTACCATCTGAAACATGCTGTAATCTTCGTAGTAAAAAATGCGTTTTTCGGGATGCATAGTCTGGCCGATGCGAAGCGCATCCATGGCCTGATGGTACATCGGAGGCAGCGATGTGAGGTGCTCCGAGGCGTTGCCGATCACAGCGCGGCCATTGTAACTGTTTAGGAGTCCGGTCAGGGCAGACTCGTCAAAATCCAACAGTGCTCCGCGTTTTTCCTTGCGGATCAGCAGGATAATATTTTCCTTATAGGTTGCAGTATTGCTGTAGGGAAACAGATATTCCAGCTGCGTCAGGATGTAATGCCAGGGAATACCGTGGTTTAAATGCTCGACCCCGAATGAGATCACCATCAGATGGAAATAACGGTGAAAGGAGAGGCGGATCGGTTTCAGACGATAGGACAGCTCTTCCGGGTCGGTCAGGCGCTGTTCGATCAGATCGCCGACCAGTGTTGTAAACAGATTGTTTTCACGGGGTTCCGGATTCCGGCTGCGGAGCAGGTATTCTGCAACATATTCTGCCAGTATATAGCCGAGATCTTCAGAGCAGCGGTTTTCTTCCGCCCCATTCAGAATAATCCAGAGATAGGCGGCCAGTTGATCCCGGCAGTAAACCGGATAAACATATGTACAATTATTGCCGGCGGAAGAATGATACTTTACAAGAGAGGCACCTGATTTCTGCAGAGAGAATGTGTCGGACAGAAAACGGCTGACTGTTTCGGGAGAGCAAGAACCCTGACGGCACAGTTCATCCGCAAATGGCTCGCGGACATCCGGATCACAGACTGAGGCCAGATGCTTGTAGCTTTCGTCAGAGAGAAGAATCGTGCCGTGAATAAGCGTAGCTGCCTCTGTCAGGATATCCTGCAGACCGGAATTGAAAGGAATCCGCTCTTTCAGGTGGTTGTCCCACGCGAGAAAGCGATGAACCTGCCGCTGTACCTGATTGTAGAGACTGCGAAGCGTGAGATCGGTCTCTATAATACTGAGAGAGTCCGGAAACGGGTCAGAATTTTCTGACGGCGAAGATGACTTCGAATCAGCGGTTCCGGTGATGACAAACAGACCATCCGCGGGAATCTCCGCAGAGGTGAGGATATGCGCGGCAGTGGATGCGTCATTGATGTACAGGTATTCGGACAGGAGATCGGTATCGTTTTCCAGAATCTGGATTCCTCCGTGGCAGACGGGGATGACGGTTCCGACGTGAGAACGCAGAACATGTCCGTGAAGCCAGTAAACCAACATGGAAGGCGTATAGGAACCCATAATCATATCCTCCTGTGATCCGATTTTTTACAGTATAGTACAATTTGGAGGCGTTTTCAATACAAAAATGTGCTTAATGCACAATAATGAAAAACCCGTTTCCGGCAGAATGTATATAACAATTCATGTAAGGATGTTATAAAATACGAATAACAAGCTTGTTATACAATTTTAATGAAGGAGAACGTTTAATATGGCAGAAAA
>JAJPYF010000062.1:0-2545 GCA_021205085.1 Clostridiales bacterium
CTTTATATGCAGGCCTATTCGGAGACAGGCGTGCTGACCCGTCAGCAATGCCCCGAGATTGAATATTACGCAAGGATTTCCAACACCGACTATCATATTGTTCCGGATCTGTATCATCTGGAAACTTATCATACGCCGAAGGTTTTGCTGCTCTCCCTCGACGACCACGCTGCGCTGGAGAGATTTCAGCGGGATCATCAGGCGTGGGCAGACGGGAAATGCACGAGTTATTTCTCCTGTCCGGAATATCTGGAATATTGCCGTCCGGACAGCTCCAAAGGCAGTGGCATCCGGTTTTTTGAGGATTATCTGGGAATCGCCCATAAAAACACCGTCGCCATCGGGGATGAGGAGAATGATCTTCCGATGATCACCATGGCAGGCATCGGTGTAGTCATGAAAAACGCGAGAGAGAACATCCGCCGCCATGCAGATTATATTACGGAAAAGGACAATAACGAGGCCGGTGTGGCCGAGGTGATCCGGAAATGTATCGCCGGAGAAATTTCCTGTCCGCCTGAGTCTTCGAAAGGGGATCTTTGACATGAAAACGATCGATCTGCATGTGCATTCCACCGGTTCCGACGGAACATTTACGCCTGCGGAGCTGGTTCTGGAAGCGAAAAAAAACGGTCTGTCCGCCCTTGCCCTGACGGATCACGATTCGACCGACGGAATCGATGAGTTTGTTGCAGCGGGGAAGACCTATGGCATAGAGACGGTTCCCGGTGTGGAGCTCTCCACGGAATATGAGGATACGGAGATCCATGTGGTCGGCCTTTTTATCGATCCGGAAACACCCGCTCTGAAGGAACAGCTTCACATGTTCCGGGAAAATCGTGACAACCGCAATCTGAAAATGATAGATCTGCTTCGCGGACAGGGTTTTGACATCACCGCGGAGGCGCTTTACGCGCGTTATCCGGATTCGGTCGTGGCAAGACCGCACATGGCCCGCTATCTGACGGATACCCATCAGGTGGAGGATATGAAGACGGTTTTTGACCGTTATATCGGGGACGGATGTATCTGCTATGTAGAGCGATATAAAATTTCCCCCATGCAGGCGGTGGAGCTGATTCATGAGGCGGGAGGCATCGCGATCCTTGCGCATCCCTGCCTGTATAAGATTTCTTCCCGGACATTGTCGGAAATGATTGAACAAATGAAAGCTGTCGGCCTTGACGGTATCGAAGCTCTTTATTCCTGCAACGAGGGGGACGATGAGCGGAAGTACCGGGAGATTGCCGCAAAGTACGGCCTTCTTTTGTCGGGAGGCTCGGATTTTCACGGGACAAACAAACCGCTGATCCGGCTCGGCAGCGGTAAGGGCGATCTGGCTGTTCCCTATGATTTTCTTGCGGCGATGAAGGAATACCGGTCTGATCGGGAGACAGGTTCCCGATAATTTTTGTCGAAAAAATTTGTTGAAAAAATAAAAAATGACTTGACGCAGGTGTTTTCCTGTGCCATAATACACCTGTTGCGAAAACAAAGCAGAGTATCCACTCTCACCCCGGCACAATCGCGTGACCGGCGGTTAATATGGCAAGGTATCCTGTCCGCTGTCAGTTTCTACTCGGCAGACATGGATTTTGTTGATGTGTGGATGGTCTGACTGTCCACATTTTTTGTTTACGGAGGTAAGAACCATTAGCGAGTTACAGATTAATGAACAGATCAGAGACAGAGAAGTTCGAGTGGTTTCTGCGGATGGTGCTCAACTGGGTATCATGTCTGCACGCGACGCGTACAGAATGGCGCAGGAGGCGGAGATGGACCTGGTCAAGATCGCACCGAATGCAAAGCCGCCCGTTGTCAAGATCATCGATTACGGAAAGTATCGTTATGAACAGGGACGCCGCGAAAAGGAAGCCCACAAAAAGCAGCGGACTGTAGAGATTAAGGAAGTGCGCCTGTCTCCCAACATCGATACGAATGATCTGAATACCAAAGTAAGCGCTGCCAGAAAGTTTCTTTCCAAGGGAGACCGGGTCAAGGTGACTCTTCATTTCCGCGGGAGAGAGATGGCACATGTGCAGAACAGCAAGCATATCCTCACAGAGTTTGCGGAGGCGGTTGCTGATATTGCCGTTGTGGATAAAGCGCCTAAGATGGAGGGGCGGAGCATGACAATGGTGCTCAGCCAGAAGCGTCAGGGTGCAAAATCGTAAAGTTCAGTATTTATACAGGAGGAAAGAATTATGCCGAAAATGAAAACAAAAAGAGCCGCCGCGAAGCGTTTCAAGAAGACCGGGACAGGCCAGTTAAAGAGACACAAAGCGTATAAGAGCCATATCTTAACCAAAAAGACGACAAAGCGCAAGAGAAATCTCCGCAAGGCCACGATGACGGATGCTTCGAATATCAAGAACATGAAGAAGATCCTTCCGTACCTGTAATCATCGTTCATATCAAGTTTTAGGAGGAAAAAGAGATGGCAAGAATCAAAGGCGGTTATAACGCAAAGAAGAAACATAAAAGAGTATTAAAGATGGCGAAGGGCTACAGAGGCGCTAGATCAAAACAGTATCGCGTAGCGAAG
>JAJPYF010000062.1:2555-2847 GCA_021205085.1 Clostridiales bacterium
CGCCTACGCAGGACGTAAGCAGCGCAAGAGACAGTTCTGTCAGCTGTGGATCGCCCGTATCAATGCGGCAGCCCGCATCAATGGCCTTTCCTATAGCCGTTTTATGTACGGCCTGAAGTTGGCAGGCATCGAGATCAACCGCAAGATGCTGGCAGAGATGGCGGTCAACGACGCCGACGGATTTGCGGCGCTGGTGGAGACCGCGAAGGCGAAGCTTGCGTAAGAAAGCAGTGTAAAAGCCGATTTTTCAGCCAAAATATTTTTTAAAAAAATTTTAAAAATATTGTTGACA
>JAJPYF010000041.1 GCA_021205085.1 Clostridiales bacterium
CAACACGGAAAATCATACGGACGAAATCATCCACAATCCCTATCCAGTCCGCATTGCATCGGAAATCATACGGACTTAATTTGCCCACATTTCTATACAGTCCGTAAACCATGGAAGATAACTTATAGAAGATCAGTTTTTACAGAAAACTTTCCCCAACCCTCAAGTCGATACACGAATGCGTTAAAATGTGAAACATGATTCTCAGACCAGCCTCCAATTGATTTCGACACGCAGACTCGCAAACGCTTCGCTTATTGCTCGTATCCCTCGCTCCGCTCGGTCAATTCCGATTTTCGCTCCGTATAATTCTCTATCGAGCTTAAATTCACCAGCCATATTCTATCATACTTGTATTTCAAAGTATATTAGTTACCTTTATCTGCATCAAAAAAAGACCGGCTCAGGACACCTCTATGGCATCCCGAACCGGTATTGTACTATGATAAATCTGTATCCGTTATTTGACATCAAAACATCGGATTTCTACAGCGATTTTAACGTCGGGAACAAAATCACATCCCGGATGGCCGGACTGTCCGTCAACAGCATCACCAACCGGTCGATCCCGTACCCGATACCTCCGGTCGGCGGCATGCCGATCTCCAGCGCATTCAGGAAGTCCTCATCCGTGTGGTTGGCCTCCTCGTTGCCCGCCGCAAACGCCGCATCCTGCGCCGCAAAGCGCTCCCGCTGATCGATCGGGTCGTTCAGCTCGGAGTAGGCGTTGCACATCTCCCATGTGTTGATGAAAAGCTCGAACCGCTCCACCTTCTCCGGGTCGGACGGCTTTTTCTTCGTCAGCGGGGAGATGTCAAGGGGATGATCCATGATAAAGGTCGGCTGAACCAGCTCCTTCTCGCAGAACTCCTCAAAAAACAGGTTGATAATCTCGCCCTTGGTGTGACGCTCCTCATATTCAATGTGATGCTCCTTCGCAAGCTTCCGGGCCTCCTCAAGCGTGCTGACTTCATCGAAATCGACTCCGGCGTATTTTTTGATGGCGTCATTCATGGTAAGCCGCGCAAACGGTTTTCCCAGATCAATCTCAACCCCGTTGTAAGTGATTTTGCTGCTGCCGCAAACGGTCTCGGCCAGATAACGGAACATACTCTCGGTCAGCTCCATCATGCCCTCATAATCGGTATACGCCTGATAGAGCTCCATCAGCGTGAACTCCGGATTGTGGCGGGTGTCAACGCCCTCATTGCGGAACACGCGTCCGATCTCGTACACACGTTCCAGACCGCCCACGATCAGCCGCTTCAGGTACAGCTCCAGAGAAATCCGGAGCTTCACGTCCTCATCAAGCGCATTGTAGTGCGTCTCAAACGGCCGCGCCGCCGCGCCGCCCGCGTTGGAGACCAGCATGGGAGTCTCCACCTCCATAAACCCGCGGCCATCCAGAAAGCGGCGAATTTCCTTGATAATCCGGGAACGCTTGAGAAACGTCTCCTTCGACTCCGGGTTCATAATCAGATCCACATACCGCTGACGATAGCGAAGATCTGTGTTCGTCAGGCCGTGGAACTTCTCCGGCAGCACCTGCAGGCTTTTGCTGAGCAGCGTCATCTCCGATGCGTGGATGGAAATCTCGCCCGTCTTGGTCTTGAAAACCTCGCCCTTTATGCCAACAATATCGCCGATATCGTATTTTTTAAAATCCTTATACAGGTCCTCCCCGATGCTGTCTCTGGCAACATACGCCTGAATACTGCCCTGCAGATCCTGAACATTACAAAAAGAAGCCTTGCCCATCACGCGCTTAAACATCAGCCGTCCGGCAACAGAAACCTCTTTGCCCTCCAGATCAGCATAGTTGTCCCTGATCTCCAGACTGTGGTGTGTTACATCGTATTTTGTAATCTGAAACGGATCCTTTCCCGCCTCCTGAAGATTCTTAAGCTTCTCCCGACGGTTTCTTAAAATCTGGTTTAAGTCCTGCTCCGGGGCATTTCCTTTCTTTTGTTCGCCCATGTTCTACTCCCTCCGCTCGCCATCATTTTCCGGTGTCAGTTCGATCTCTGAATCTCCAGCACCTTGTAAGTCAGTATGCCGGCCTGTGTCTCCACCTCAACGGTCTCGCCTACCTTTGCGCCCAGCAGCGCCCGTCCGACCGGGGACTCATTGGAGATCATTCCCTTTAAGCTGTTCGCCTCGGTGGAACCGACGATCTTGTACTCCAGCTCCTCATCGAACTCGCAGTCCAGAATCCGGACCTGACATCCGACGCCGATGGCGTCCAGATCAACCTCTTCCTCCACTACGACCTCCGCGTTTTTGAGGATCTTCTCAATCTCCTCGATCCGCGTCTCAATGTCGCGCTGCTCGTCCTTCGCCGCGTCATACTCCGCATTCTCGGAAAGATCCCCCTGTTCGCGCGCCTCTTTTATCTTCTGGGCGACCTCTTTTCTGCGGATCACCTTCAGATCCTGCAGCTCCGTCTCCAGCTTCTGCAGACCCTGATAAGTCAAAAGATTTTTCTTACCCATATATCTGATTCCTCCTGTTGAAAGATATAGTAACGATATGCCATCGGGTTGTGTAAAATGATACAAAAAAGAATATCGCTTGTCCCTGCGATACTCCCTCACGCGGCGCTTCTCACCGTTCTGCCCTGACAGTCAACATATTATACCCAATCGGCACTTTGATGTCAAGGCAGTCCTCCTCCCATTTTCTCTTTTGAAAGGGAAGATAAATCACATCCTCCGGAAAACGGGAAACATCCGCCTCCCCGTTCCGTTCAAAATCCAGAACCATGTTGCCGTACAGCGG
>JAJPYF010000067.1:0-12341 GCA_021205085.1 Clostridiales bacterium
GGATGGCGACGAGTATATCATCAACGGAACAAAGTCCTTTATATACAACGGACCGATTGCCGCCATTTATACGGTTCTGGCTTCCACCAAGAGATCAGCCGGAGCCATGGGCCTGTCTGCCTTCATCGTGGAGCGTGACCGCCCCGGCGTCTCGATCGGCAAGGAAGAGGATAAGATGGGCATGCGCTTAAGCTGCACCAGTGAAGTGATCTTTGACAACGTTCGCATCCCGAAGGACCATCTGCTCGGCAAAAAGAACCGTGGATTTAAATACATTCTGGATACGCTGGATCATTCCCGCCCGGGAGTCGGCGCTTTCGGCGTCGGCATCGCGCAGCGCGCGGTCGAGGAGGCCACTCGTTATGCCAAACAGCGCAGACAGTTCGGCCAGCCTGTCGCAAACTTCCAGATGGTGGAACAGATGCTGGCAGACATGGAGATCCGGACGCAGTCGGCGCGTCAGATGTATCTGCACACGGCAGAGCGGATCGATGCGGGCCTTTCCTTCACGATGGAGGCTGCAATCGCCAAAACAGCCGGAACCGATGCCGGTATGCAGAATGCCGTGGACGGCGTTCAGGTCATGGGCGGATACGGCTATATGAAAGAGTACCCTATGGAGAAGCTCATGCGCGATGCAAAGATTCTTCAGATTTATGAGGGAACCAATCAGGTGCAGCGCACTGTGATCGCCAGTCAGGTCAAGAAAAAATACAGCACAAAGGTTCCGAAGGCAGCCCCCACCACGGCTCCGGCCAAGCGTGAGGAAGCGCCGAAGATGGCGCCTGCCGTTCCGGTATCTGCCGTTACAAAGGCTCCGGAGGGCGGGAATGCCATGAACCTTCTGGTGTGTATCAAGCAGGTGCCTGACACGACCCAGATCAAAATCGATCCGGTCAAGCATACCCTGATCCGTGAGGGAGTTCCCTCCATCATCAGCACCTTTGACACCTATGCGCTGGAGACCGCGTTGCGGCTCAGAGATATCACAGGCGGAAAGGTGACCGTGATCACGATGGGAATACCGAAGGCAAAGGATGCGCTTCGCGAGTGCCTTGCTGCCGGTGCGGATGAAGCATGGCTGATCACGGACCGCGTTTTCGGCGGCTCGGATACACTGGCGACATCCAAGATCCTTTCCACCGCCATCAAATATCTTGAGCAGGAGTCCGGCAAACCGTACGATGTTATTTTCTGCGGGAAGCAGGCGATCGACGGCGATACCGGTCAGGTTGGCCCGGAGATTTCCCAGCACCTGAACCGTCCGCTTGTCTCCTATGCTATTGAGGTCTCCCTGCAGGACGACGGGACATTAAAGTGTAAGCGGGAGAGTGATGACGGATACGACTATTATTCTGTCCCGTCCGGCTGTGTCATTACGATTAATAAGACCGCCTATGACCTGCGCTATCCGAATTTTAAGACCAAGCGTTTTGCACGGAATGCTGAGATCGGAGAGCTGACAAGCGAACAGGTTATCGTTGACCCCTCGGAGCGGGGGCTGAACGGTTCCCCCACAAGAGTACTGAAGACCTATACACCCCATCATGAGAAGAACGGCATGAAGATCGAAAATCTTGACGGCAAAGCCGCAGCGGAAAAACTGACCGGACTGCTGTCTGATGCCGGGCTGCTGTAGAACAGGAGGTGTGATTCAATGGAAAACAAAAATATCTGGGTTTATATAGAGACAGAAAACGGAATCGCCAAAAATGTCGGATACGAGCTGCTTGCCCCCGGCCGGATGATGGCGGATAAGCTGAATTCTCAGCTGGTCGCCGTGATCCTCGGCAAAAATGTGGATGCGGTTGCAAAGGACGCGATCGCATACGGTGCGGATCAGGCAATCGTGGTAGAGGGTGACGAATATGATGTCTACAACACGGACGTTCAGTCTTACGCGATAGAAACACTGATTCGGAAATACACTCCGTTCATCGTTCTTTACGGAGCAACCAACAACGGACGCGATGTGGCTCCGCGTGTGGCGTGCGCCGCACACACCGGACTCACCGCAGATTGTACCGGACTGGATATCGATGAGAACGGTCTGCTTGCCTCCACGCGCCCCGCGTTCGGCGGCAATCTGATGGCTACCATTTCCTGCCCGGATCACCGGCCGCAGATGTCCACGGTTCGCCCCGGCGTTTTCAAAAAACCAGAGGCGGACAGCAGTCGCACAGGAGAGATTATCCGCGAGGATATCCATATTGACCCGGCCGCAATCCGTGTTCACCTGTTGGAACGGGTCAAAGAAGTGGCGGAAGCCGTACATCTCGAAGAGGCAGACATTATTGTCTCCGGCGGAAGAGGACTCGGTAACCCCGATAACTTCGCGCTGATCCGCGATCTGGCGGATGCCATGGGCGGTGTGGTTGGCGCTTCCCGCGCTGCGGTGGACGCAGGCTGGATCCCGCACGCACATCAGGTGGGACAGACCGGAAAGACCGTTACCCCGAAGATTTACGTTGCCGTAGGCATTTCCGGTGCTATCCAGCATCTGGCCGGTATGAGCGGATCGGATACAATCATCGCAATCAACCGGGATCCGGAGGCCCCCATCTTCTCCGTTGCCGACTACGGTATTGTGGGAGACTTGTTTGAGGTCGTCCCTGCGCTGGTATCCGCGATCAAGGCAAAAAAGGCGTAGATAAAATTCTTCAAACTTGCTATTGACGGGATATAGGAAATCCATTATACTTTGACTATCAAAGTATTTTGTGTTTGCCCGGGATGCACTGATATCAGCGGCAGTTCCGGAGCAAATCAAAAAATATATCATAATGAGGAGATACATCATGTTAGAAAAAATGAAAGAAATGATTGCGGATCAGTTGTCCATCGAGGAGGACAAAATTACTCCCGAGGCTCGTTTTAAAGAGGATCTGGATGCGGATTCCCTTGATCTGTTCGAGCTGGTCATGGCTCTTGAGGAGGAGTATGACATCGAGATCCCTACCGATGAGCTTGAGACCCTCACAACGGTTGGTTCCATTATTGATTACTTAAAGGCACGCGGCGTAGAGGAATAAGATCCGGAATATTATGAAGAAAACAGCATTTGTTTTTCCCGGCCAGGGTTCACAGTACATCGGCATGGGAAAGGATTTTTATGAGAGTTTTTCCTGCTCAAAAGCAGTGATCGACCTCGCCGCGAACGTAAGCGGTATGGATATCAAATCCCTTCTTTTTGAGGAAAATGATCAGATCAATATCACAAAATATACGCAGATCGCGATGCTCGCGGACGAGCTTGCGATTCTGCGCGCTGTTGAGGAGAGAGGATTCCGCTCGGACATCAACGCCGGTTTAAGCCTCGGCGAATACGCGGCGCTGGTTGCCTCCGGAGTCATGACTGAGGAGGACGCGTTCCGTGTCATTGTCAAGCGCGGAGCGTATATGCAGGAGGCCGTTCCCACCGGCGGCGCGATGACCGCCGTCATGGGGTTGGATAATGCCGTGATCGAGCGCATCTGCGCAGAGACGGAGGGCATTGTATCTGTGGCCAACTACAACTGTCCGGGACAGACGGTCATCACCGGCGAGGAGGATGCAGTTAACCGGGCTGCCGCATCCCTGAAGGAAGCGGGCGCAAGGCGCTGTATGCCGCTGAATGTCAGCGGACCTTTCCACTCTGAGACGCTGAAGGAGGCCGGAGAGAAGCTGGCCGCAGAGCTGGAAAATATCGAGATTCATGATATCGCCACGCCATATATCACCAATGTTACCGCGGATTATGTCACGGACAAGACACAGGTGAAGGATCTGTTAAAACGGCAGATTTCTTCCTCCGTGCGGTGGCAGCAGAGCGTTGAACGCATGATCGCGGATGGTGTGGAGATTTTCATCGAGATCGGACCGAAGAAATCACTGACAGGCTTTTTGAAGAAGATCGACAAATCTCTTCCCGCCTACCATGTGGACACGGTCGCTGATCTTGATGCTTTGTGCAATGAGCTTGCGGCGGATGCGTAAGGTCCGGCCGCAAAACGCGGAATGACGCGACAAAAGCAGGAGGTATCATGGGAAATTTATTAGAAAATAAGATTGCGCTTGTAACCGGTGCCAGTACAGGCATCGGAAGAAAGATTGCTATTACTCTCGCGGGAGAGGGCGCCTATGTTGTTGTCAACTATATCGGGCCGAAGGAAGCGGCGGATGAGGCGATCGCAACGATTGAGGCGGAAGGCGGCCATGCTGAGGCTTATGAGTGCTGGGTAAACGATTTCACGGCAGTCGGCGAGATGATTCAGGCTCTTGTGAAAAAGCTCGGCCGGATTGACATTCTGGTCAACAATGCCGGCATCACCAGAGACGACCTGCTGATGAAGATGACGGAGCAGGCATTTGACGCGGTGATTGACACCAACTTAAAGGGCAGTTTCAACACCATGCGCCATATTGCGCGGCCAATGTTAAAGCAGAAGGGCGGTTCCATCATCAACATTTCATCGGTTTCCGGAATCATCGGGAATCCGGGTCAGATGAACTACTGTGCTTCCAAGGCAGGCATCATCGGCATGACAAAGTCCATGGCCCGCGAGCTTGCCAGCCGGAACATCCGTGTCAATGCGGTGGCGCCCGGATTCGTCGACACCGATATGACAAAGGCGATGACGGACACGGCAAAAGAAGCCGGTGTGGCACAGATTCCGCTGGGACGGATGGGACAGCCGCAGGATATCGCGAACGCGGTGGCGTTCCTTGCATCCGATAAGGCATCCTACATAACAGGCCATGTGCTCTGCGTAGACGGCGGAATGGCCATGTAACGAAATAATCTCGACGAACAAACATAAAGGAGATTCTATATGAGACGTGTTGTTGTGACCGGCATGGGTGCAATCACCCCCATCGGTCTGAATGCAGACGAATACTGGAACGGTTTAAAGGAGGGAAAGCTCGGTTTTAACGAGATAACTGCCTTTGACACAACAGATTATAAGGTGAAGGTTGCCGCAGAGGTAAAAGGCTTTTCCGCAACTGATTACATGGATCGCAAAGCAGCGAAGCGTATGGAGGCATTTGCACAGTACGCTGTTGTCGCGACTCAGGAAGCGTTTGCACAGTCCGGTATCGATATGGAAAAAGAAGACCCTTATCGTGTGGGATGCTGTGTCGGTTCCGGCGTGGGTTCTCTCCAGTCGATTGAGCGCGAGTACAAGAAGCTGCTGGACAAGGGACCTTCCAGAGTCAATCTGCTGCTGGTGCCCCAGATGATCACAAATATGGCGGCCGGAAACATCACGATTCAGTTCGGCATCAAGGGAAAGAGCATCAACATCGCAACCGCCTGTGCGACCGGAACACATAACATCGGCGAGGCGTTCCGCAGCATTCAGAACGGAGATTGTGATGTGATGGTGGCCGGCGGGACAGAGGACGCGATCACACCGATCAGCGTGGCGGGCTTTACCTCCCTGACCGCTTTATCCACATCAAACAATCCGAACCGCTGTTCCATTCCCTTTGACAAAGACCGTGACGGTTTCGTCATCGGCGCGGGCGCGGGGATTGTGATTCTGGAAGAGCTGGAGCATGCGAAGGCGCGCGGAGCGAAGATTCTCGCGGAGGTGGTCGGCTACGGCGCGACCAGCGACGCTTACCATATCACTTCCCCGGCGGAGGACGGCGCAGGTGCGACGCACGCAATGCTTTTTGCCATGCAGGATGCCGGAGTTAAGCCGGAGCAGGTCTCCTATATCAACGCACACGGCACAAGCACGCACCACAATGATCTGTTCGAGACTCGGGCAATCAAGAGCGCGTTTGGTGACCACGCATATAATTTAAAGATCAATTCGACAAAGTCCATGATCGGACATTTGCTCGGCGGCGCGGGCGCCGTGGAGTTTGTCGCCATGGTGCTTCAGATGCAGCATGGCTATATCCACCAGACCGTCGGCCTGGAGCAGCCGGATGAAGAACTGGATCTGGATTATGTACAGGGACACGGAGTGGAGATGGATTTCGAATATGCCATGTCCAACTCTCTGGCATTCGGCGGACACAACGCCAGCATCCTGATCAAAAAATACAGCGACTGAAAATTCATTACACGAGGGAATTGATATGTCAGTATTAACAACCAAAGAAATTATGGAGATTATTCCGCACCGCCAGCCAATGCTGCTGATCGACACGATTGAGGAGCTGGAGCCGGGTGTCCGTGCAGTCGGGAAAAAATGTGTATCCTACAATGAGCCTTACTTTGCCGGTCACTTCCCGGCGGAGCCGGTGATGCCGGGTGCCCTGATTGTGGAAGCACTCGCGCAGGTCGGCGCTGTGGCGATTCTCGGATGTGAGGAGTTTAAAGGAAAGACTGCCTATTTTGGCGCCATTAACTCTGCAAAGTTCAAGAAAAAGGTTCTCCCCGGCGATGTCCTGATCCTCGAGACCGAGATGATCAAGCAGAAGGGACCCATCGGAATCGCCAAGGCAAAGGCTACAGTAGACGGAAAGGTTGCGGTTGTTGCAGAGCTTACCTTTGCGATCGGATAATGCGAAATATTTTTAGAGGGGCGTTGCGAGCGGCAATGCCCTTATTTTTTGCTTGTTTATCTGCCGAAAACAGAGTATGATGAAAAAAGATCGTGGTGTGAGGAGAGGATCATGGAGTCATACGATTACAAAACGATAAAACCGGTTGCATGCTTAAACGGCTTTCTGTTAAAAATGATTGCGGTATCAACCATGCTGATCGACCACATCGGAGCTGTCCTGTTTCCGTATCAGATGGGGTTCCGCTATATCGGCCGCATCGCTTTTCCGATTTATGTCTTTCTGATTGTGGAGGGGTTTTACCACACGCACGATATCCGCAAATATGAGCTGAGACTCCTTCTTTTTGCCGCGATTTCGGAAATCCCGTTTGATCTGGCGTTTAACGGGAGCATTTTGGAATTCACATCGCAGAATGTGTTTTTTACACTTTTTCTCGGACTGATGATGCTGGATTTCATCCGACGGGCAGAGCAGAGCATACAGGGTACGGGAATGCGCATCGTTCTTGAAATCGTGATTCTTTTCGCATTTATTATGATCGCAAATTTTCTGCAGACGGACTACAGCGGCGGCGGCGTTCTCCTGATTTTCTGGTTTTACTGCTTCCGCAACAGACCGGTTTTCAAATACGCCGGCCTCGCCCTCATTGCATGGGTTTTCTTCGGACTCATTGAATGCTGGTGTCTGATTGCGGTAATTCCGATGCTGCTGTATAACGGAGAGCGCGGATTTCACAGAACAGGCGGTCTGTACAGCGGCCGGTCGCGGGGAGCGGCGGCCATTCTGGTCAAATATCTGTTTTACCTGTTTTATCCCGTGCATTTGCTGATTCTGCATGGCATTGATGTTTTACAATAACGCATGAAATCGGAGGAATATTTTGAATTTCTGGGGACACCTGCGAACGATCAATCATCATAAATGGCTTGTCATGAAAGCATGTTTCCGTGTGGGACTGTACAGACAGGGGCTTTTGCATGACCTTTCCAAATATTCTCCCGCGGAGTTCTGGGTCGGCGTGAAATACTACCGGGGAAATATGAGCCCGAACAATATTGAGCGCAGAGAAAAAGGATACACCTCCGCGTGGCTGCATCACAAAGGCCGGAACAAGCACCACCTCGAATACTGGATCGATTACGGGTCAAAGGACAGCGAATTCCCGCTGGAGGGGATGCGCATGCCGGACAAATATGTGGTAGAGATGTTCATTGACCGCATGTCAGCCTCAAAGAATTACCAGAAAGAGGCCTACACAGACCGGAGTGCGCTGGATTACTACATGAAGGGGAAGGCACGCCATGTGCTTCACCCGGAGGTGAAGGAGCTGCTGGAGCGGCTGCTCACCATGCTGGCAGAGGAGGGCGAGGATGCCACCTTCGCCTATATCCGGCGCGAGGTTCTCGGGAAAAAGAAATAATTGACCGGTATCATATCGGATGATAAAATAAAAAAGGTTTTTCCCTCCGGCTTCGGAGGATGAAGGGAGGATATTATGATAGACGGAAAAAAAGTATTGTTCAGCGGCATGCAGGCGACAGGGAACCTGACTCTCGGCAATTATCTCGGAGCCCTGAAAAACTGGCTGACCCTGAGTGATGAATATGAATGCTTTTACAGCGTGGTAGACATGCACTCCATCACTATCCGGCAGGATCCGGCCGAGCTGCGCAAGCGCGCACGCGCATTGCTGACTCTGTACATTGCAGCGGGTCTGGATCCGAAGAAAAACTGTATTTACTATCAGTCCCATGTATCCGGCCATGCGGAGCTGGCATGGATTCTGAACTGCTATACCTATATGGGCGAGCTCAACCGCATGACACAGTTTAAGGATAAAGCCGCAAAACACGCGGATAACATCAACGCCGGCCTCTTTACCTATCCTGTGCTGATGGCCGCCGACATCCTCCTCTACCAGACGGACCTGGTTCCGGTGGGAATCGACCAGATGCAGCATCTGGAGCTGACCCGGGATATCGCACAGCGCTTCAACGCGATCTACGGGGATGTCTTCGTTGTGCCGGATGCCTATGTCGGGAAGGTCGGGGCGAAGATCAACAGCCTGCAGAATCCGGAGAAAAAAATGTCGAAGTCGGATGAGAATGTCAACGCGAGCATTTACCTCATGGACGATCCGGACACCGTGATGCGGAAGTTCAAGCGGGCGGTAACCGATTCGGAAGCGTGCATTGCATACCGCGACGAGCAGCCCGGTATTAAAAATCTCTTAAATATTTACTGCGCGTGCACCGGCAAGACGCCGGACGAGGCGGTGGCAGAGTTTTCCGGGAGAGGATACGGCGAGCTGAAAACCGGCGTCGGGGAAGCGGTCGTAGCGGTCTTAAAACCGCTTCAGGCGGAGGTAAAACGGCTTTCCGCCGACAAGGCATATATTGATGACATCATTAAAGAAAACGCGCAGAAAGCCAACTATTACGCTTCAAAGACACTGCGCAAGGTACACAAAAAAATCGGCTTTCCGGAGAGGATAAGATAATGGAGACAGGAATGGACAGGATCGCTCTCGGCGCAGATCTCGGATGGGTCAGTCAGTTAGAGCAACTGGGCTATACATGGGTGGACGATGACGGCAGGACAATTGACCCGGTTCAGGCCTGCTGCGATATGGGCGCCAATGCGGTACGTTTCCGCATTTTCGTAAATCCCCCGAGGGAGGCTTTCTGGCAGAAGAGGGAAGAGGAGCGCTGCATGCTCGGTTTTTGCGATACACAGAGTGTGATTGATGCAGCCCGCCGCGTCCGTGATCTGGGGATGGATGTGATGCTGGGATTTCACTACAGCGATCATTTCGCGGATCCGGAGATTCAGGATATCCCGGAAGAGTGGAAGAATGACGATGATGAGACGCTCACCGAGCGCATTTATACCCATACCCGTGAGTCGCTCCTGCGCTTTCGGGAGGCCGGCATTGAGCCGAAGTGGATACAGGTCGGCAATGAGATCAACAACGGCATAATGTGGCCAAAGGGCAGCCTGAAAGAGGCTCCTGAACAGTTGGTACGTTTCCTGAATGCCGGGTATGACGCGGTGAAAGATGTTTTCCCGGAGTGTCAGGTGATCACCCACATGGCCGGTGTGAACAGTGAAGAGTGGTGTGTTCCCTTTCTGGACAATTTCTTTGCCAACAACGGAAAGACCGACCTGATCGGCTTTTCCTATTATCCGTACTGGATGCAGTTTAACAGCGATGCAACGGCGCTTCAGGGCTGGCTTACCATGTATGAACAGCGATACGGAAAACCGGTGATGATCGTGGAGGTCGGCGCGGAGGATGCCGACGAGGAGGGTTCCCGTGAGACGATCCGGCACTGCATCGATGCGGTGCGCGCGCTCCCCCAAGGCCGCGGACTCGGCGTTTTTTACTGGGAGCCGGAAGTAAGCCGGGAAATCCTGCCGGATCATTATCCGCTCGGTGCTGCCCGCCTTCTGAGTGATCATACGCTTCAGTTTACAAAAGCCATGACCGTTTACCGCGAATATAACCCGGCCTGAATCGCGGCATTATATTAAAAAGTGGGAAAGGCACAACGGCGGTATTTCACACATAAAATGAAAAGAAAGGACTGATTTACCGGGGTACTTTCTTTGCAGAAATCTTTTTTACCGCCTTTAAGCACCACGGAGGAAAAATATTATCTGGAGCAGTTGAGCAGAGGAGATATTCAGGCGAGAGACATTTTGATCGAGCGAAACATGCGTCTGGTTGCTTATATTGCCAAAAAATATCTGGGTACGGAAGAAAACATGGAAGACCTGATTTCCATCGGCACGATCGGTCTGATCAAGGCCGTGTCCACCTTTCGCCCGGACAGGGCCAAACGGCTCGGCACCTATGCCGCCCGCTGCATCGAGAACGAGTTGCTCATGTACTTCCGATACAAGAAAAAAAGCAGCCGGGAGGTATCGCTCAACGAACCCATCGGCACGGATCGGGAGGGAAACCAGATTACGCTCGCGGAGGTGGTCGAAAGTCCGGAGGCCGAGCTCTGGGAGCGTGTTCTCTTAAAGAAAAACATCGGACAGCTCTACGCCCTGCTTCCGCGTGTTTTGAACCGGAGGGAGCAGTATATCATCTGTAAACGGTACGGCCTTTACAATATGAAGCCCGGGACACAGCGGGAGATTGCTGCCGCCCTCGGCATATCGAGATCCTACGTGTCCCGCATCGAAAAAAAAGGCTTTATGCAAATTAAAGCGTGCATTTTCCCACCAGTCGTGATATAATTTTTACACTTTTATCGTATCTGATTTGTACAAAAGTATATTATGTACAGTGTCATTACAACCGCCATTCACTATGGTCTGGATGCCATTCCGGTGCGGGTCGAGGCTGATATCAGCGAGGGTCTCCCCTGCTTCGAGATGGTCGGTTTCCTCTCTTCTGAGGTCAGGGAAGCGAGAGAGCGGGTGCGCACCGCGCTGAAAAATTCCGCCCACCCGATTCCTCCGAAACGCGTCACAATCAATCTTACACCTGCAAATATAAGAAAATCCGGAACCGGATGTGACCTTCCTGTCGCAGCGGCGATTCTTGCTGCGCAGGGGGTTCTGGACGAGAAACTGCTGTCCCGGTATATTTTGATCGGGGAGGTCAGTTTAAACGGCGCGATTCTTCCGGTCGGCGGCGTGCTCTCGGCAGCGATTCTTGCCAAAAAGGAATCCTATGAGGGAATCATCGTTCCGGAGCAGAATGCCCGCGAGGCATCCATCATTTCCGGCATCCGGGTCGTCCCCGTCTCGGATCTACCCTCCTTTATCGCAAGCTGCGAGACTGAGTTTTCCGGAAAGACTGCATATCAGCAGCCGGTGAAAGACATCTGGGAAACCTCGTATCCGGTCGATTTCAGTGAGGTCTGCGGTCAGAAGACGCTTCGCCGTGCCTGTGAGATCGCTGTCAGCGGCATGCACAATCTCCTGATGATCGGGCCTCCGGGCTCGGGAAAGAGCATGGTCGCAAAGCGCATTCCCACCATTCTCCCGGATCTTTCCAGAGAAGAAAAGCTGGAGCTCTCCCAGATTTACAGCATTTGCAGTCTTTTGGATGAAAAGCGGATTGTCAGAAATGAACGGCCGTTTCGAAGTCCGCATCACACATCGACACCGCAGGCAATCGCCGGAGGGGGAAAATACCCTCGTCCCGGTGAGATCAGTCTGGCTCATCACGGTGTTTTGTTCCTCGATGAGCTTCCGGAGTTTCCTACGCGGACACTGGAGGTTCTGCGTGAGCCGCTGGAGGATCGGCAGATCCATATCTCACGGCTGGATGCATCCATCACGTATCCTGCCGATTTCATCCTTGCGGCATCCATGAATCCCTGTCCCTGCGGATATTACCCGGACAGGAACCGTTGCAGCTGTTCGCCCTCTGCCATCCAGAACTACATGAACCGGGTTTCACAGGCGCTTCTTGACCGGATTGACCTGAGCGTGGAGTCGCAGGAAATTACTTACGCACAGATGCAGGATAAAACCCGATCCGAGTCGTCCGCATTAATCCGGAAGCGGGTGGAACGGGTCCATGAGATTCAACGGGAACGATATAAAGAGAAACCATACCGCTTTAACAGTCAGATTCCCAATGCAGATATGGATTTGTACTGTGCGCTGGATGAGGAATGCAAACAATGGATACCGGAAAAATATGAGGAATACCAGCTGAGTGCGCGTACCTATCATAAAATTTTAAAAATCGCGCGTACATTGGCGGACATGGCGGAATCCGGACAGATTCGCCGGGAGCATCTGGAAGAAGCTTTCTTTTACCCCAGTCCCAACAAGAAGAATTGGAGGTGACAGCGATGCAATACGAATAC
>JAJPYF010000067.1:12351-13309 GCA_021205085.1 Clostridiales bacterium
AAAAGCTTGCAGACCTGCATTTGTTTACCCCGGAAGAAATCGAATATCTGTGTGCTAGCAGAAAAACCTTTGATTTAAACCGTGAGTGGGCAGTCCTGAAGGAGAAGAACATCCGTTTTCTGTCCTATTCTGACCCGGATTATCCGGATAAGCTTCGTCGGATTTACGATCCGCCCTTTGCAATCTATGTCAGGGGAACGCTGCCCGATCCCGTGCAAAAAAGCATTGCCATCGTTGGCGCACGGGCTTGCTCCGAGTACGGAAGAAGCATTGCCCGGATGCTGGGGAAAACACTCGCCGAACACAACGTTCCGGTGATCAGCGGCATGGCGGCCGGCATTGACAGCGCTTCCCATGCCGGAGCGCTCCAGGCATCCGGAGAGACCTTTGCCGTTCTCGGGAGCGGCTGTGATATCTGTTATCCGCGGTCCTCCGCCAACATCTACCGAAACATTCTTTCCGGACACGGCGGTGTCCTCTCCGAGCTTGCTCCCGGCACACACCCGCTGCCTGCTTTCTTCCCGCAACGCAACCGGATTATCAGTGCACTTTCCGATCTGGTTGTTGTCGTCGAGGCAAAGGAGAGAAGCGGCTCGCTGATCACTGCGGATCTCGCGCTGGATCAGGGAAAAGATATCTACGCTGTTCCCGGGAGATACGGCGACCCGCTGAGTAAGGGTTGCAACCGTCTCATCGAACAGGGTGCCGGAATCCTCTATGATGTCGAAAGTTTTCTGAAAAATACGAAAATTGTTGAAGAAAGAAAGAAAAAAATATCAAATTCAGCTGAAGTACCACTTGAAAAAACCGAGGAATTGGTGTACAGTTGTTTGGATTTGAGTCCAAAATTTATCAACTCGATCATTGATGAGACAGATCTGAATCTTTTGTCTGTTCTGCACTCGCTCGACGTTCTGAAAAAGAAAGAGCTGGTACAGGAGACATTTCAGAATTATTT
>JAJPYF010000066.1 GCA_021205085.1 Clostridiales bacterium
ATGTTGATGAGGTTCTTGCAAAAGTAAGAACAAAGAACGCTTCCGAGCCGGAGTTTCTTCAGGCAGTGGAAGAGGTGCTGGAGTCGATTCGTCCGGTGGTGGATGCCAATGAGGATCTCTACCGCAGGGAAGCGATTCTGGAGCGGATCACGGAGCCGGACAGACAGCTGAAGTTCCGTGTGGCATGGGTGGACGACAACGGACAGGTTCAGGTTAATACCGGATACCGCGTACAGTTTAACAACGCGATCGGACCTTACAAAGGAGGCCTTCGCCTTCACCCTTCCGTTTACCTCGGCATCATTAAGTTCCTTGGTTTTGAACAGATTTTCAAAAACTCCCTGACCGGCCTTCCCATCGGCGGCGGCAAGGGCGGTTCCGATTTTGACCCGAAGGGGAAGTCAGACCGTGAGATTATGGCGTTCTGCCAGAGCTTCATGACAGAGCTCTGCAAATATATCGGTGCGGATGTGGATGTTCCGGCCGGCGATATCGGAACAGGTGCCCGTGAGATCGGCTACATGTTCGGCCAGTACAAGAGAGTTACGGGCCTGTATGAGGGTGTTCTGACCGGAAAGGATCTGACCTATGGCGGTTCTCTGGCGCGTACCGAGGCGACCGGTTATGGCCTTCTCTACATCACGGAGGAGCTCTTAAAGAGCCACGGACAGGATATGGCGGGCAAGACCTGCGTCGTCTCCGGTTCCGGAAACGTGGCGATCTATGCGATCCAGAAGGCGCAGCAGCTTGGCGCGAAGGTTGTGACCTGCTCCGATTCCACCGGATGGGTTTATGATCCGGAAGGGATTGACGTCGATCTTCTGAAGGAGGTCAAAGAGGTTCGCCGTGCCCGTCTGACTGAGTATGCTGCGGCGAGACCGAGTGCGCAGTATCACGAGGGCCGCGGTGTGTGGGCCATCAAGTGCGATATCGGACTTCCCTGCGCGACTCAGAACGAGCTGCAGCTTGAGGATGCAAAGCAGTTGGTGGCAAACGGTGCGATCGCGGTCTGCGAGGGCGCGAATATGCCGACTACGCTGGAGGCAACCCAGTACCTGCAGGAGAACGGCGTATGGTTTGTCCCGGGTAAAGCTGCCAATGCGGGCGGTGTTGCGACATCCGCACTGGAGATGTCCCAGAACAGCGAGCGCCTGAGCTGGAGCTTCGAGGAAGTGGATTCCAAGCTGAACGGCATCATGGTGAACATCTATCACAACATCGATGATGCGGCAAAGCGCTACGGCAAAGAGGGCGATTACGTGGCAGGCGCCAACATCGCCGGCTTCGAGAAGGTGGTTGAGGCGATGCTCGCACAGGGCGTTTGCTGATATGTTCAACTTGCATAATTATATGCAGAAATAGCAGACGGATTCTTATAAAATAACGATTTCAAAAATTGTGCTTGTAAAATCACCGAATTTGCGCTAAATTATAGAAGTCTACAAAACGGAGGGTGAGTATATATGAGCAAACAGGAGATTGTTATTGAGGACATCGCCGGGAAATATGAGAACCCTATCGCGGAACTGGTTCGTGTGGCCTGTCAGTTTACCAGCACCATCATGCTGGTGGATGAGACGCACCGGGTGAATGCCAAGAGTATCATGGGAGTTATGGCGTTCTATCGGGCGGGCAACAGTAAGATCTGTATTGAGGCCAGCGGCGACGATGAGAAAGATGCCTTACAGGCGATGGTAAAGTTTCTGCGCGGACAGGAATAGACTTATAAATAAGAAGCACCGGATTTGATTTTCCGGTGCTTCTTTTTGTATGCCTTTTAGTCCAGATCGTCGATTTCCTGTTGGTTGTTATAGGCTTTGATCAGTGTCTTAATCCGGTTGTAAGGATTCAGAAGATCGCTGATCGAGGCCTCATGGTTCAGGGTATCGATGATGTAGGCGATGTATTTTGCCATGTCGCAGGAGATGTAATACGGTCTGGAGAGCAGCTCCGGCGACTGGTAGGTCAGGTTGGTTGTGACAACGCGGTAGATCAGTCCCTCCTCCACGGCCTTGTCGAATTTTGCCAGTCCGTTTGTGAAAAGACCGAAGGTCGCGATGACAAAAATCCGGCCTGCATTCCGCTTTTTCAGCTCCCGGGCGACATCGATCATGCTGCCGCCGGAGGAGATCATATCGTCGATGATCCAGACATCCTTTCCGTTCAGGGAGGAGCCGAGGAACTCATGAGCGACAATGGGGTTCATACCGTCTACAATGCGGCTGTAATCCCGTCGTTTGTAGAACATCCCCATCTCCACACCGAGGACGCTGGCCATGAAGACGGCGCGCTCTGTGGCGCCCTCATCCGGGCTGATGATCATCAGGTGGTCGTTGCCTACCTTGATATCCGGGCATGCCCCCAGGATCCCTTTTACAAACTGGTAGGCAGGCTGTACCGTCTCAAAGCCGCTCAACGGGATCGCGTTTAAGACACGCGGATCGTGCGCATCGAAGGTGATGATATTGTCCACCCCCATGTTGACCAGCTCCTGCAGGGCGAGGGCACAGTCCATGGATTCCCTCGCGGTGCGGCGGTGCTGGCGGCTCTCGTAGAGGAAGGGCATGATCACGGTGATCCGTTTTGCCTTTGTGCCGGCAGCCGCAATGACACGCTTCAGATCCTGATAATGGTCATCCGGAGACATATGATTTTCAATGCCGCAGAGTTTATAGGTCAGGCTGTAGTTGGTGACATCCACCAGTATGAAGAGGTCATATCCGCGGACACTCTCCTCGATACGGCCTTTCGCCTCGCCGCTGCCGAAGCGCGGGCAGGAGGCGTCAATCATATAGGATTCGCGCATGTAGCCCCGGAAAGTGATATCGTTCTCATGCTCATGCTGCCGGATCGTCCGCCACCGTACAAGGTGGTCATTCACAGCCTCTCCGAGCTCGCGGCAGCTTTCCAGCGGGATGATACCGAGGGAGCCGACAGGGATGGAGTTCAGGTTTCTCTTGTCGTCATGCATTTGGGATAAATCCTCCTTAAAATGTTTTTTGTATCCTTATATCTTTTCCAAACAGATGGAGAAGCAGAAAGTCGCTTGTAATCCTGGAAAAAATACGCTCAGAGTAAATGGATGCAATATCCTGCAGACCCAGGTTAGTGGATATGATCGTTGACCTGCGGTGCAGGATCCGTTCATTTAAGCACACAAAAAACTGGGACGACGTAAATGTATTGGCCATCTCCGTTCCCAGGTCATCAATGATCAGCAGATCACAGTCGAAGATATTGTTGTAATCCGATGCCGCCGCGGTGTCTCTGCGGAAAGCATGCTCCGCCAGACGGTCGAAAAGCTGCTGGGCGGAAAAATATATTACCGAATGTCCCGTGTCGAGGAGCTCCTTTGCCACACAGTGCGAAAGGAACGTCTTTCCGACACCTGTGTCCCCGAAGAGCAGGATATTCTGATACTCTGTGTCAAATTCTTCTGCGAACCGGCGGCATTTGGAGCAGGCGTTCTGCGCCGCTGCCCGCGAGGAGACCGTCGAGCCGGGGGCATAGAGGTCGTCCGCATAATATCGCAGGGAGAAGTGTGAGAAATTCTCCTCCTCCAGTATGGAGGAGAGATTGGACTGCGCATAGACCAGATCGATGGACGCCTGCAGAAAACAATGGCATCTGCGGTTCCCGATATAGCCGGTGTCCTGACAGTCCGGACAGTCATAGGGCGGCTCAAAATAGTCTGCCGGATATCCGAGTGAAACAAGCAGCTCCTCCCGCCGGGCGGAGAGGGCAGCGATCTCGTCCGATGCTCCTGCGAGCGCCCCGGTCTCACCGTTTAAAAGACGGGTCACTCTGGATACACTGCATCTGGCAACCTCGGCATCGAGGCCGGCAAGCTGCGGCGACCGGTCGGCAGCTTCTTTTTTGCGGTCGGCAATGAGACGCCGGCGTTTCATCTGCCGATCCTGGTAGGAACGCATGATTTCATCGTATTGCGTGTTGGTCAGAGACATAACCGCTCCTTCTGCCTTTTACTTTAATGAGTTTTGAACCAGGCGCTTCTGGATCTCATCGTAATTGTTCTCCCGTTGCTTAAAGTTGATAAAGCGGTTGGGAGAAGATGCCGCGGCAGCCGCGGGCCGCTTTGCACGCTGGTTTTGCGACTGCTGGTAGGCTTCGTCCGCTTTCTGTACCTCGGCCAGCGTATGTATACCTTGCGTATGCCATGTCTTCAGGATCGTATTGGCATATCCGAAGCTCGGCTCATGGATCGCGTTGATGGTGCGTGTGCAGGCCTCCGCGATCAGTTCGACGGAGAAGCCGAGCTTTTCACTCCATTGCCGGAGATAGTTCATCTCGGCGGGAATCAGATTGCGTCCGCGTATGCCGAAAGCCTTCATCACTGCTGTGTAGACAGCCGAATCCCGATTAGAGAGTATGCGTGCATCCTCCACGGTCCGGATGTCCTTTTTCGCATAATCCTCGGCAATCTTCTGCATATAGCGGAGACTGGTATGACCTTTGGACACACAATTCTCGATGAGAAACTCAATGAGCTCCGCCGAAAGGTGCAGTTCATCATACCAGAAAAAGAGGGTGTTCAGGTCTGTCTGGTTTAGCGTCCGTCCCAGGTATTGTTCCGCGATGAACACCAGCTCCCGGACATCGCTGTTCTCACAGAAGCTCTTCTGCTCATCCGGTGTGTAGGAGGGCTTGCCCGGAAGCGTCGCGCGGATAAAGCGGTCGGTTGTGTCTGTGGGCGGCTCCTTCGGAGCCTGCTGTTCGTGACAGTAATCCGTCAGAAAACAGATGCCGGACAGGCGCCGGTCATCATCGTATTCCAGACGGAACAGGTGCAGCTTTTCCCAGTATTTCAGCGCGCGCAGGATATCCCGCTCCGTACAGTCAAAGTGATCTGCAATCTGGGATAATGAAAAACTGCATTCCGTCTGATTGACACTGCGAAGCAGGTACAGATAGATCTTGACATATTCACCGTTGGCCTGCGCCATGTAGTCATCAATAAAAATATTCGGCACAGAAGTAACCGTCATCGGCTGTTCGTTGTATAACGTAATCCTGGACATATGTATCTCTCTCTTTCTCGTTTCAAAGTATAGCACACCGCCTGAAAAAAGAGAAGAAAAAGATACCCACAGTATCCGGTGGAAAACCTGTTACGGGGATGTGGAAATCGTGGAAACCGGAGTGTAAAAACTCTATTTTCCGCTTAAAAGGGATTCGCCGACACGGTAAATATCCCCTGCACCCATGGTTATCAACAAATCATTGTGTAAAGAATTTTTTACAATGTAATGCTCGATGGATTCAAATCCGGAGAGGTAATGGCTCTCGGTACCGCGCCTGCGGATCTCCGCGGCCAGATCCTCCATGTGGATGCCGAGTGTGTCGGTTTCGCGCGCCGCGTATACATCCGCCAGTATCACAACATCCGCGAGAGACAGTGCATCCGCAAACTCATTCCAGAATGCCTTTGTGCGCGTGTAGGTGTGGGGCTGAAATACGCATACAATGCGGCCGTGCGGATAGTTTTTGGCCGCGGTCAGTGTGGCGCGGATTTCGGTGGGATGGTGGGCGTAATCGTCGATGACGGTGACACCGCGGAAAACACCTTTGTACTCGAATCGCCTGGCTGTCCCGCCGAAGGACTGAAGGCCGCGAAGGATTGCTTCCCTGGCGATCCCGGACTCCTCCGCGAACGCGATGGCGGCCAGGGCGTTGGCGACATTATGACTGCCCGGCACGGACAGGGTGACATGCCCGCGCGGCTCTCCGCGCCGTACCCATGTAAAGGAGGCACAGGCCGTCTCACTGAACGTGACATCCGCTGCAGTATAATCCTCCGCTCCGCGGACACCGAAGGTTACAACGCGGCAGGGGAGATCTGCCGTGATCTCCTCCGGAGAATCGATGCTGCTGTTTAAGATTAAAACGCCGCCCTCTCGGGTTCCCGCGGCAAACCGGTGGAAGGAATGGCGGATGTCAGCGAGATCTTTGAAGAAGTCCATGTGATCCTCTTCTATATTTAATATGACACTGCAGAGCGGATGAAAATTCAGGAAGCTGTTGGTATACTCGCACGCCTCCGTGAGAAATACATCCGGTCCGCCTACGAGGATATTTCCGCCGATGGCTTTTAACATGCCGCCGACGGAGATGGTGGGATCCATATCCGCTGCAAGAAGAATGTGAGCGATCATGGAGGTGGTTGTGGTCTTGCCGTGGGTGCCGGCGACCGCGATGGAATTCGCATAGTTATCCATCAGCTGTCCGAGAAACTGTGCGCGGCTCAGCATGGGGATACCGGCCGCGTCCGCTGCCTGCCATTCCGGATTGTCCGGATGGATGGCGGCGGTATAGACAACCAGATCGATGGCGGGGGTGATGTTTTCTGCCCGCTGTCCGATAAAGATCTGTGCACCGTGCTGTGCGAGGCGTTCGGTGAGATCCGAGGCTTTGTTGTCTGATCCGGAGACCGAAAATCCCTCTTTCAGAACAATCTCGGCGAGGCCGCTCATGCTGATGCCGCCGATGCCGATGAAATGAATGTGGATGGGTTTTTGAAAATTTATCTTATACATGATGTCATCCTGCCTGTCTGAAATATTGTCATATGGACACTGGTTTTAGTATAGCAAATTTCGAATAATTGTAAAGAGATTGTTGCAACAACGGCCTGTCCGGTGCTACAATAAAACCCGGTCGTAAGAGGAGGCTGCTGATGTTGGATATATGGAAGAAAATCGGGGCAAAGAGGGATGGCCGGTCGATGGTTTTGATTGTCGGGCTGGGGAATCCGGATAAGAAATACGAGAAGACGCGCCACAATATCGGATTTGACGTGATCGATGCGTTTGCGGCACGATATGATATCCGTCTCGGTCAGAAAAAGGGGAAAGCGATCTGCGGGGAGGGATTTGTCGGGGGACAGAAGGTACTGCTTGCGAAACCGCAGACGTTTATGAATCTGAGCGGAGACAGTGTGTCCCGCCTTTTGCAGTTCTATAAGCTGGATCCGGCGAAGGATTTGATTGTGGCCTTTGACGATATCAGTCTGGCTCCGGGCAACATCCGCGTCCGCAGATCGGGCAGTGCGGGCGGACATAACGGCGTGAAGGATATCATTGCGAAAACCGGATCGGACCAGTTCGCCCGGGTAAAGGTCGGCGTGGGGGATAAGCCGGCAGGCGGTGATCTGGTGAACCATGTGCTGGGGCATTTTTCCCGGGCGGAGCGGGAGCTTGTAGATGAGGCCATACGGGATGCGGTGGATGCGATCGCGCTGATGGCCGGGGGACGGATTGATGAGGCGATGAACCAATATAATAAGAAGAAACAACCGGGAGTTTCAAAATGAAGGCTTTTCTGGAACCGCTGCGGGAGCTGGCTCATTTTGAAGAGCTGGAACAGACGGTATCCCGACGGCGCGGTGTTTCCAGCGCCTCGGGTTGTACGGATGCACAAAAACCACATATCATGTATGCGTTAAACCGGGCGTCGATGGGCGGCCGGCTGATTGTCACGTTCGGTGAACAAAAGGCGAGGGAGCTTTTGGAGGCGTACCGTTTTTTTGATCCGGAGGTGCTCTACTATCCGGCAAAGGATATCCTCTTTTATCAGTCGGATGTCCGGGGCAATGCCCTGACCCGGGAGCGAATGCGGGTATACCGCGCGCTGGCAGGGGAAGAGGCGCCTGCCGTTATCACTACATTTGACGCGCTGATGGACCATCTTGCAAAGCCGCAGGTGATCGAGTCCTCGCTTCTGCACTTTGTCCGCGGGGAGAGTATTCGTCTGGAGGAAGCGCGGCGGCAGCTGGTCGGTGTGGGATATGAATATAATTATCAGGTGGAGGAGCCGGGGCAGTTCTCCGTCCGGGGCGGGATTCTGGATATTTTTCCGCTGACGGAGGAGGTGCCGTGGCGCATTGAACTTTGGGGAGATGAGGTGGATTCCATCCGCAGTTTCAGCCCGGAAAGCCAGCACTCTCTGGATACCACTGATCGTCTGACGGTCTGGCCGGCCAGCGAGCTGGTGCTGGATCCGGAGCGGATGAGGGCGGGATTGTCCGCAATCGAGGCGGATGCGGAGAGCCTGAGTGAACAGTTCCGGAAGGAAATGAAGACGGAGGAGGCGTTTCGGGTGCGCCGGACGGCCGATGCCGTCCGGGAGGCGCTGGAGGAGCTGTCCGCGGTTCGCCAGACAGAGAGCTTTCTGCCGTATTTTTATGAGGATGCGGTCAGCTTTCTGGATTATTTTGTCTACGAGGCGGACCGGCGAGGGAAGCCGTTCTGTATTTTCGTGGATGAGCCGGCCCGCTGCGCGGAGAAGGGGCGGGCAGTAGAGAAAGAGTTTTCCGACAGCATGCAGCAGCGTCTGGAGAAGGGATATGTGCTGCCGCGGCAGGCGGATATGCTGACAACCGCAGATCAGACGACCGCCTCCATTGGGAGGAACCGCTGTGTCCTTCTCTCTTCTCTGGAAACGAGACAGGGAGATTTTGCCGCGGAGCGCAGCTTTTATTTTCAGGTAAAATCCGTCAATTCCTATCAGGGAAGCTTTGACCTGCTGAAGCAGGATCTGATCCGCTATAAAAAGGAGCGGTACCGGGTGATTCTTCTGTGCAGTTCGAAGACCAGGGCGCAGCGCATGGCAAAGGATCTGCAGGAGGAGGACATTCCGGCCTTTTTCAGCGCCGATACCGACCGCACGGTGGCGGAGGGGGAGATCATGGTGATTTGCGGCGGCCTGAAAAAGGGCTTCGCCTACCCGGATATCCGGTTTGTCGTGCTGACGGAGACGGATATTTTCGGGGCAGAGAAAAAGAAAAAACCGCACAGGAAGTATAACGGGGGCGAGCATGTGGCCGGCCTCGGCGAGCTGCGGCAGGGAGAGTATGTGATCCATGAAAATCACGGGCTCGGCATTTACCGCGGAATCGAGAAGGTAGAGGTCAACCACACGGTGCGGGATTACATAAAGATTGAGTATGAGGGCGGCGGCGTCCTCTATACGCTGGCGACCCAGCTTGACCTGATCCAGAAGTATAATTTCACCGGTGAGAGCCGGCCGAAGCTGAACCGCCTGGGCGGCAAGGAGTGGAGCAAGACGACCGGGCGCGTCCGGAAAGCGGTACAGGATATCGCGAAGGATATGGTAGAGCTCTATGCCGCGCGCCAGAGCTCGCAAGGGTACCAATACGGGCCGGATACGGTCTGGCAGACGGAGTTTGAGGAAATGTTCCCCTATGAGGAGACTGACGACCAGCTTCGCGCCATCGCAGAGACGAAGGCGGATATGGAGAGCACAAAGATTATGGATCGTCTGATCTGCGGCGATGTGGGGTTCGGAAAGACGGAGGTGGCGATCCGGGCGGCGTTTAAGGCAGTACAGGAGAACAAACAGGTGGTTTATCTGGTGCCGACCACGATTCTGGCGCAGCAGCATTACACGAATTTTGTCCAGCGGCTGAAGGATTTTCCGGTGAATGTGGATATGGTCTGCCGTTTCCGCACGAGAACACAGCAGCGCGATACGTTAAAGCGCGTCAGTCAGGGCAGGGTGGATATCCTGATCGGAACACACCGGGTTTTGTCAAAGGATGTTCAGTACAAGGACCTGGGGCTGCTGATTATCGATGAGGAACAGCGGTTCGGCGTCTCTCAGAAGGAGAAAATCAAACAGTTAAAAAAGACGGTGGATGTCCTCTCCCTGTCCGCGACTCCGATTCCCCGCACCCTTCACATGAGTATGGTCGGAATCCGCGATATGAGTGTGCTGACGGAGCCGCCGCGGGACCGGATGCCGATTCAGACCTATGTCATGGAGTATAATGAGGAGATGGTGCGGGAGGCGATCGAGCGTGAGCTGGCAAGGGACGGACAGGTCTACTATGTCTACAACCGGGTTGCGGCGATCGCGGAGGTCGCGGGGCGGATTGCCCGTCTCGTGCCGGACGCGCAGGTAGCGTTTGCCCACGGGCAGATGAGTGAGCGGGAGCTGGAACAGGTGATGTACCGGTTCATGAACGGAGAGATCAATGTCCTTGTCTCCACCACGATCATTGAGACCGGTATGGACATTGCGAATGTCAATACGATCATTATTCACGATGCGGACAATATGGGGCTGGCACAGCTTTATCAGCTCCGCGGCAGAGTGGGGCGGTCCAACCGGACGGCGTATGCGTTTCTCATGTACCGCGGAAACCGGATGCTGCGGGAGGTCGCGGAGAAAAGGCTGTCCGCCATCCGGGAATACACGGAGCTGGGCAGCGGCATCCGCATTGCCATGAAGGATCTGGAGATCCGCGGGGCCGGGAATCTGCTTGGTGCGGAGCAGCACGGGCACATGGAGGCAGTGGGATATGAGCTGTACTGCAAGATGCTTAAGGAGGCGATTCAGTCTGAGCAGGGCATTGTGTCGGAGGAACCGTTTGACACGGTGGTCGATATCGAAGTCAGCGCATATATACCGGCTTCTTATATCGAGAATGAAGCCCTGAGGCTGGACATTTACAAGAGAATCGCCGCCATCGGTTCCGAACAGGAGAAGGAGGAGATTCTGGATGAGATGATCGACCGGTTCGGGGAGCCGCCCCGGCCGGTGCTGGATCTGCTTCTGGCGGCGCAGCTTCGCAGGCAGGCGCATCAGCTGTATTTTACCGAGATAAAGGAAAGCCCGGACAGCGTTTGCTTTACCCTGTTTGAACGGGCAAAGCTGAATCCGGCGAAGATCCCGGATCTGGTGGAGCAGCTGCGCCCGCGGCTGACATTTGTCGCGGATCAGAAGCGGCCGCGTTTCCTCTACCGTCGCAAAAAAGGCGATCCGGACACGGTTGAGATCGTAAAAACGGTTTTGGACGCGTATCAGCAGATCTGTATGTGATTTCCCTCTTGCGGTGAGGAGGAAAAGGGGCTATAATCGTATAAATGTGTTTTTCAGATACAGGAGGACAAAATGAGATATAAGAAATTGGCAGCAGTTCTGCTCGCGGGGGTCATGGGCGGCACCATGCTTCTCGGCGGATGCGGAACCAGAATAAATCAGGATGCTGTAGCGGCTACCGTCGGTGACAAAGAGATTTCTCTGGGATACCTGAATTTCGTGGCACACTATTCCCAGATCACATATGACAGCTTTTTCCTTTCCTATTATGGAGAGGATTACTGGACGAGCGAGGATTATGTGGACGAGGACGGGCTGACGATGGAGGAATCCGTCAAGGCGTATGTGCTGGAGGAAGTGGAGCTTCAGTACCTGCTGGAAGCCCACATGGATGATTACGGTGTGGAGATCACGGACGAGGACATGGAGGCGATCGCCGCGGCAGCGGAGGAGTTCATGTCGGAGAACACGGACGAGGCCATCAAAGCCATGGGCGCCACACAGGAGTATGTGGAGGATTACCTCTATTATAATACCGTGTACAGCCGGATGGAGGAGGCAATCGAGGCGGAGGCCGACGGCCAGCTCTCGGTCGATGACTACGCGCGGCGGACCTTCAGCTATATGGAGATCGACACGGTCGGGTATTACGATGATGATGACGAGTATGTAGAGTACACAGACGATGAGCGGGAAGCGCTGATCACGAACCTTGAGCTGATCGCCGTGCTGGCGGCTGCGGATTTTGACGGAACGGCGGAGACCTACGAGTACGATGTGTCGACTTATTCCTACGGCGACGATGAGGCGGCGGAGGATGACGGCGGTTTCTGTGAGGCGGTGATCGCTGCGGCTGATACGATGGCGGAGGGCGATGTCTCTGAGGCGATCGAGGGCACGGACTGCTATTACATCATTCGGCTGGACAGCGAGGACGATGAGGACGCGCAGGAAGAGGCGTATGAGGATGCCCTTGATACCCTGAAGGATGAGATCTTTACCGAGGTGACGGAGGGATATCAGGAGGATTCAGACTTTGAGGTGGATGAGGATCTCTGGGCCAAGGTGAAGTTCACAAGCTTGTTCTCCATTGACAATACGGAAGAGGATGAGGGCAGCGTTTCTGAATAGGGAAGGATAACATTTTGCCCGGCATCGGCATATGTTATGGTGTAGGATTTCCCCAAACTATTTCTGTGGGAAATGGTATTGACATTCTTTTTCAGATATAGTTATAATATCGTGTCAGAAAACGAGCATAGAGGTGCAAGATGGATCAATATGTGATCAAAGGGGGCAATCCCCTGCACGGCGAAGTGGAGATTGGCGGAGCAAAGAATGCGGCACTGGCCATTCTTGCAGCGGCTGTCATGGCAGATGAGCCCGTTACGATAGAGAATCTGCCGAATGTCCGTGATATCAATGTCATGATCCAGGCCATTGAGAATATCGGCACACAGGTAGAGCGTGTCGATATACATACGATCCGGATCAACGGCGCATCGATTCACGGATTTACCGTGGACAATGAGTATATCAGAAAAATACGCGCATCCTACTACCTGCTGGGTGCGCTTCTCGGGAAATATAAGAATGCAGAGGTGGCTCTGCCGGGAGGGTGCGATATCGGCAGCCGTCCCATTGACCTTCATCTGAAAGGGTTTCGCGCGCTGGGTGCGGATGTGAATATCCGCCACGGCATGGTGGCCGCGGAGGCGGAGGAGCTTCACGGTGCCCATATCTATCTGGATAAGGTGTCCGTGGGTGCGACCATCAATATCATGATGGCGGCTTCCATGGCGGAGGGCAGGACGATCATTGAGAATGCGGCGAAGGAGCCCCATGTCGTGGATGTGGCGAATTTTCTGAACTGCATGGGCGCCAATATCCGCGGAGCGGGTACCGACGTGATCCGCATTTCCGGTGTTTCCCGCTTTCACGGCGCAGAGTATTCCATCATCCCGGACCAGATCGAGGCGGGGACATTCATGTTTGCCGCGGCGGTTACCGGCGGCGATGTGATCGTGCGGAATGTCATTCCCAAGCATCTGGAGGCGACGACGGCGAAGCTCCTTGAAGTCGGCTGCCGGGTGGAGGAGTTCGACGATGCGGTTCGTGTCTGTGCGCGGGGATCGCCTCATCACACACAGGTGACGACACTCCCGTATCCGGGTTTCCCCACGGATATGCAGCCGCAGATGGGCGTACTTCTCGGGTTGTCTTCCGGGACCAGCACGATCACGGAGAGTATTTTCGAGAACCGCTTCAAATATGTGGATGAGCTGGCCAAGATGGGCGCAAACATCAAGGTTGAGGGAAATATCGCGATCATCTACGGCGTGGACCGCTACTACGGAGCGCGTGGCGGTGCACCGGATCTTCGCGCAGGCGCTGCGCGGGTCATTGCGGGTCTGGCGGCGGACGGTATTACGA
>JAJPYF010000053.1 GCA_021205085.1 Clostridiales bacterium
CCCGGCTGCAGATCGGACGCGGATACCGCGTACCCCACTGTACGAAGCGAGTAGGATGAATGCGGAAGGGAAACGCCGAAGTGTGCATACACGGATTTGATAAACCCGGAACAATCGCATCCGTTCGTCAGGCTGGTACCGCCCCACACATACGGATTACCAACAAACCGGCAGGCATAGTCTGCCACTGCCTGTCCGGAACCGCTGGCGGTTGAGGTCGAAGTGCTTGTACTGCTGCTCGTGGTTGATGAACTGCTCGTACCGCTGCTTGTGCCGGCGGAGCTGCCCGTGGTTGATGAACTGCTTGTGCTGCCCGAACTGCTCGTGGTTGACGAACTGCTTGTGCTGCCCGAACTGCTCGTGGTTGACGAACTGCTTGAACTGCTCGTGCTGGTGGCTGCCGTCGCCGTGGAGGTCGTCGTAGTCGAAGTTGTCGACGAACTGCTCTGCTGTGCCGCGGCCTCCGCCGCTGCAGCTGCCGCAACCTGCTGCGCTGCCACCTCCTGCGCGATCACCTCTGTCTGTTCCTGTATCGTAGCCTTGTACTCCGCTGCCAATGCCTGCGCAGACGCCAGCATGGTATCAAAGTCATCCATCTCGGCACTCTTCTCAGCGATCATCGCGTTCAGCGAAGCCTGCTGCGTCTCCAGCTCCGACTGCTGATCCTGCAGAGCCGCTTCCTCCTCCGCGATCTCCTCGATCAGCTCCTCAATCAGAGCCACGGTCTCCTGATACTCTATCAGCATCTGCCGGTCAAAATTGTACACCGATGAACACATCTGCACCCGGTTTAACGCATCCGCAAAGCTGGTCGCTCCGAGCAATGCATTGAAAAGGGAGATATCCTCCCCATTCACATACATATATGTAATGCGCTCTTTCATCGACGCGTACTGCTCCGCTTCCGTCTCCTGCGCATCAATCAGATCCTCGTTGGCCTGCGCCAGCTCCGCCTGCTTGTCCGTAATCTCATCCTCGAGGATGGAGATATTCGCGATCGTCGTGACCAGTTCGGAATCCAGCGCGTCGATCTGTGCCTGAAGGCTGCTCTGCTGGCTCTGAATATCGGAAATCTGGTCGTTTACATCATCCAGATTCTCCTGTGCCTGTGCCTTCTCCGCCTCTGCGTTGCTCAGCGTCGTCGCACCGGCCTGCATGCTCCCCGTCAGAATCAGGCTGACCGCCGTCAACAGCGCTGCCGCCTGTTTCCCCCACCGTCTGTAATGCTTCATTCTTTCTCCTCTGCAAATATACCACGTTTTACGGGTGACTATTTTTATCCTAACGCAAGTCCGGCATATTTGCAAGGAGAAAAACGCAAATATCGTGAAAAATCAACAAATTTTCACAGTTTATTCACAGCTTTTCGCCGCTTTTCAACAGTCTTTCAACAGCTTTTCCACGCTGGACAGCTTAACACAGTTGATAAATACCGTGCAGGCCAGATCCAACTCTTCCAGCGGGGGAAGCGTCGGCGCAATGCGGATCACCGAATCCTGCGGATCCTTTTTGTAGGGGAACGGAGCTCCCGCGCCGGTCATCACCACACCGGCCTCCTTCGCCTTCGCGACAATGTCCTTCGCACATCCCTCGTTCGCAAAATATGTGATGAAATATCCGCCGTGCGGATTGGTCCATGAGCCGACGCCCAGCCCGGCCAGCTCTTCCTCAAAGCGGCGGGTCAGCAGCTCAAACTTCGGACGGATCAGCGCAGCATGCTTTGCCATGTGCTGTGCGACCCCTTCCTGATCCTTCAGGAACTTCACATGGCGGAGCTGATTGATCTTGTCAAAGCCGATGGTCTGCACCGTCAGCTGTTTCAGAATATCCGCCTTGTTGCGCGGGCTGGTCGCAAGCCCCGAAATGCCGGAACCGGAGAAAGTCACCTTGGAGGTAGAGCAGAACTCATAGACCATGTCCGGGTTCCCCGCCTTCTCACATTCGGACAGGATATCCAGAATCTCATCCCTCTGATCCTCATACAGGTGATGGACGCAGTAAGCATTGTCCCAGTAAATACGGAAATCCGGAGCCGCCGGCTTCAGGTTCGCAAAACGGCGGACGGTCTCATCCGAGTAGGAGGTCCCCATGGGATTTGAATACTTCGGCACACACCAGATGCCCTTGATGCTCTCGTCGGAGCGGACCAGCTTCTCCACCATATCCATATCCGGGCCGTCCTCATACAACGGCACGTTGATCATCTCGATGCCGAAAAACTCCGTGATCGTGAAATGACGATCGTATCCGGGCACCGGGCAGAGAAATTTCACCTTGTCCAGCCTGCACCACGGCGTGTAGTCAAGGACACCGTGGATCATGGAACGGTTGATCGTGTCATACATAATATTCAGGCTGGCGTTGCCGTAGACGATGACATTTTCCGGCTTCGTGCCGATCATTCCCGCGATCAGCTCCTTCGCCTCGTCGATACCGTCCAGGACACCGTAGTTTCGGAGATCCGTGCCGAGACGGCTCCGAAGAACCGTGTCGCTTCGCAACACATCCATCATGGGCTGGGACAGATCCAACTGCTCTTTGGAAGGCTTGCCTCTGGACATGTCCAGCTTCAGGCCGAGCGCGCAGATCTCACTGTACTGCTGCTTTAACGCATCGCGCTCCTGCAATAATTCATCCTTTGTCATCTGATTGTATGGTTTCATCATTCTTCCTCCTTTTGACGACAATTATTTTATTTATCCCTGCCGATTTTTCGGAAATACGCGCGGATGTCCGCCTCGTATCCGTTTTCCGTCGGCTCATAAAAACGCATATCCTTATATGCGTCGGGCAGATACTGCTGTTCGACATAGTGGTTCGGGAAATCGTGCGCATACTTGTAGCCGATGCCCCGGCCGAGCTTCTGCGCTCCCTTATAGTGGCTGTCACACAGATACGGCGGAACCGGTGCGGTCTTTGTGCTGCGGACGACATCCAGTGCTCTGTCAACCGCCAGATAGGCTGCGTTGCTCTTGGGTGCACTGGCCACATAGGTAGCAGCCTGTGCCAGAACAATCCTGGCCTCCGGCATGCCGAGGCGTTCCACGGCCTGCGCCGCACTGACGGCGACCGTCAGCGCCATGGGATCCGCGTTTCCCACATCCTCGGACGCACAGATCATGATGCGCCGCGCGATAAAGGTGACCTCCTCCCCCGCATGCAGCATCTTCGCGAGGTAATACACCGCCGCGTCCGGATCGGACCCGCGCATGCTCTTGATAAAAGCGGAAATGTTGTCGTAATGGTTATCCCCGCCCTTGTCATAGCGGACCTTCCTCTTCTGAATGCACTCCTGCGCCACCTCGAGGGTGATGTGAATCTGCCCGTCTGCACTTTTCTCCGTCGTGAGAATGCCGAGCTCCACGGCGTTTAAGGCGCTCCTCGCATCCCCGTTGGCGACATCCGCCAGAAAATCCAGCGCCTCCTCGTCTATCACGGCATGGTAGGCGCCCATCCCCTTCTCCGTGTCGGTAACCGCCCGCAGAAGCAGTGTACGGATATCCTCCTTTTCCAGGGGAAGCAATTCAAAAATGATAGACCGCGAGAGCAATGCGCCGTTCACCTCAAAATACGGATTCTCCGTCGTGGCTCCGATCAGCGTGACCGTCCCGTCCTCCACAAAGGGAAGCAGGTAATCCTGCTGGCTCTTGTTGAAGCGGTGAATCTCATCGATAAAGAGGATCGTCCTCCTCTGGTACATCCCCTGCAGCTCCTTCGCCCGGTTTACCACAGACTCCATATCCTTTTTCCCGGCGGCCGTGGCATTGATCTGCATAAACTCCGCGCTCGTCGTCCGCGCGATCACGCGGGCGAGCGTCGTCTTCCCCGTTCCCGGCGGGCCGTAAAAAATGACAGACTGCAGCTTGTCCGCCTTGATTGCGCGGTACAGAAGCCTGTCCTTCCCGATGATGTGCCTCTGCCCCACCACCTCGTCCAGCGTGGACGGGCGCAGGCGAGAGGCCAGCGGCGCTTCTTTTTCCTTATTCTGCTCTCTCATGTAATCAAATAAGTCCATGCGTTATATCTTATCACAAAATAAAATGATTGGCTACAGTCTTTTAAACGATATGCCAGTCTTGACAGCAGCGGAAAATCGGCAGTATAATTCCTTCTGTGGTAACGGACTGGGGGATAAAAGTTATGAGAAAAACCATCACACACACAATGGTGTGTTTCTTTACGGCAGCGGCACTCTGCCTGTCCGCCTGCGGGTCAGCCGGAACCGGCACAGACGAGTCCTCTGTTTCAGAGGAACGATCCATCTCAGAATATTCATCGGCAACGGAAAATTCATCTGCAGCGGAGGGCCGGTCCGTTCTGGAGGAGCTGGAGCAGCAGGATGTATCGGCAGTCCAGAACGAGATTGATGACCTCCATGCTCAGGCAGCCGAGGAAGCGGCTGCGGCGGAGGCGGCAGAGGAGGCAGCCTATCTGGCGGACATCGGACTGGAGGGCGACTCAGATGCCGATCTCTATAATCTCTCCGAGGACGAAATACGGAAGCTGAACTTTCAGGAGATTTTTTCCGGCTGCATCGTGATGGGCGACTCCATCACAGAGGGAATCTATGTCTACGAGTACCTCAATTCCTCCCAGGTGATCTATAAAAACGGGATCAGCATCCCCTCCACGGACGACCACCTCGCACAGGCGCAGGCGCTGAATCCGTGCGTGGTTTTCCTCTCATACGGTTCCAACGATATTTCCCATATCCACTATGACTACGAAAAGTTTCGCGAGGAATTTGACGACTTCTTAAACCGGGCACAGGCAGCGCTTCCCGACGCCGAGCTCTATGTCAATCTGATTTTTCCGGCCAAAGCGCCCCTGACGGAACAGCAGCCCTGGTACACGGAGACCGCACAGTACAATGCGGTGATCATCGAGGTCTGCGGGGAACACGGCATCCCCTATATTGACAGCACAGGGCTTGTGAGCGATGAATATTATTCCACAGACGGCTACCATTTCTACGGCAGCTTTTATCCTCTGTGGCTGTACAACATGGCAAAGGAGGCGCACCTTCTATAATGGAAGAAAAAACGATTTCGGTCGCGCAGAAAAAACATTCCCTTTCCAAAATCGATATGGCAAAGTATCTGCTGGTTGCCGCGATGATTTTATTCGTTCTCTTCATGTTTTTGCAGAACAGGGACAGCGGCAAATCATTTTCCGAGGTCGCGTCGGCTGTGGAAGCATCGATCAACGAGGAGTCTCTGCAGCAGGCAGATGACCAGACCCTGAAAAAATATTTCGGATTGAACGCCGCGGACTATGACGGCGTCCTTCTTTACGAGGCAACCTACAACATGTCAGCGGAAGAACTGCTTCTGATCCGTGTCTCGGACGATTCACAGCTTGCAGAAGTGGAAGACGCCATGAACCAGCGGATCGAAGAGCGGAAAAACGACTTCGCCGGATACCTTCCGGAGCAGGAAAAGCTTCTGGAGGATGCTGTCGTCCTGACGCGCGGCAACTATGTCTTTCTGGTTGTATCCGCGGACAGCGAAACCTACCAGCGGGAATTTCGCCGGGCACTGTAGGAGGGAAAACATATGTTATTCAGCAGTATCACATTTTTATTCTATTTCCTTCCGGTCACACTGTTGCTTTACTACCTGCTGCCGTCCAGATACCGGAACATCCTGCTGCTCGTCGCCAGCCTGATTTTTTACGCGTGGGGAGAACCGGTCTACATTATCCTGATGCTCCTCTCGATCGCATTTAACTATGTCGGCGGGCTGGATATCGCGCAGAAATCCGGCGACCGGCGCCTGGCGCGGCGAAGCCTTGCGCTCTCCCTTGCCGTCAACCTCGCGCTTCTTGGCGTATTCAAATACTTTACGTTTTTTACCGATACCCTGAGCAGAGTGCTGCCCTTTGACCTGCCCTCCGTCGAGCTGCCGCTTCCCATCGGCATCTCGTTTTACACCTTTCAGGCGATCTCCTACCTGATCGATGTCTACCGCGGCAACGCCGAGGTGCAGAAAAATCCCATCCACTTTGCCCTCTACATCTCCATGTTCCCGCAGCTGATCGCCGGCCCCATCGTCCGCTACTCGGAGATTGAGAACCAGCTTCAGCGGCGGAAGCTGTCGCTGGAACAATTCGGATACGGCGCCCGCCTGTTTATCATCGGCCTGGCCAAAAAAGTCATTCTGGCGAACGGAATCGACGCGCTCTTCAGTGAGATTTCCGCCGAGGTCACCGCCGGACAGGCTGCCGTCGGCACCGCGTGGCTGGGTGCAGCGGCGTACATGTTGCAGATTTATTTTGACTTCAGCGGGTATTCGGACATGGCGATCGGTCTGGGGCACATGTTCGGGTTCCAGTTCCGGAAGAACTTTAACCACCCGTATATCGCCAGAAGCATCACCGATTTCTGGCGGCGATGGCACATTTCGCTGAGCAGCTGGTTCCGCGAATACCTGTACATCCCGCTGGGCGGGAACCGGGTGAGCGTGCCGCGCCACATTTTCAACCTGCTCGTCGTGTGGTTCCTGACCGGTTTCTGGCACGGCGCGGCGTGGAACTTTATTTTCTGGGGACTGTACTACGGCATATTGCTGATTCTGGAAAAATACATATGGGGAAGGTGGCTGGAAAAGCTTCCGGTTCCGCTCCAGCATCTGTATTCGCTCCTGATCATCCTGATCGGATGGGTATTTTTCTTTTCCGATACCATGGCCGGGGCATGGCAGTATCTGGGCGTCATGTTTGGCGCGGGGGCGGCATCCGGAACATGGGCGACGCTGCTGTACGACCTGAAGTCCAACTGGCTGCTTCTGCTGGCAGGCGTGATCTGTGCAACCGACCTTCCGGTGCGGCTGCAGAACATGCATGGACATTCCGCCGGAAGAATCCCTCTGACGGTCGTATTGGAAATGGCCCTGTTTCTTCTGACCATCTCCTGCCTTGTCACGGAGACCTACAACCCGTTCCTGTATTTCCGGTTCTGAGGAGAACATGACAATGAAATGGAAAAAAGAGCGAAAAAAAACAAATCTTCTTCTGGGCGCCGTCTTTATTCCGGTTTTGGCGTTGATCGTGGCGGCCAATTTTGCCGTAAAGGATAAGGAAATCTCAGAGACAGAAAACCGCACGCTTTCCCAGCGCCCGGCATTCACCCTGCAGGGCGTGGCGGACGGCACCTATATGGATCAGTTTGAATCCTATGCCTCCGACCAGTTCATCGGCCGGGATGCATGGCGAAAAATCTACACTGTTTTTTGCCGGATTGGCGGAAGCCGCGAGGAGGAGGGCGTTTTTCTTGGGAAAAACAACCAGCTCATGGAGGACATCTCTGTGCCGGATGAGGAAACGCTTGACGCCACGATTTCCGGTCTGAACCGCTATGCGAAGGACAATGAGGATGTCCGGGTGTCCATGCTTCTGGTTCCCGATGCCGCACAGATTCTTCAGGATGAGCTGCCGCTCTTTGCCCAGACGGCGGACCAGTCGGCGCTGTTTGGGGAAGTCGAGAACGAACTGTCCGACCGGATCCAGTGGATTGACGGGATCAGCGTGATGGAAAACCACAGCGAAGAGAAGCTGTACTATAAAACAGATCACCACTGGAGCACGCAGGGAGCCTATGACATGTTTCTGGATACCGCTTCCATGTTTGACATTGAGGACGCGGCATCGGTTTCCTACGATGTTTATACCGTGACAGACACATTCAACGGCACCCTCTCGGGCACCAGCGGATTTGACACGGACATCAGCGAAACCATTGAGGTCTACATCCCGCAGGAGGATTTCCCCTATGTGGTGACCTATGTGGAGGAGCAGACTAAATCCGCCTCTCTCTACAGTACGGAAGCCCTCGACACGAAGGATCAATATGCTGTGTTTCTGAACGGGAATCACTCGCTGATCGAGATTGAGACGGCAGTGGAAAACGACCGGGTGCTCCTGCTCGTGAAGGATTCCTTCGCGAACAGCATGGTCTCCTTTTTCATCCCCTATTACCGGGAGATCGTCATCGTCGACCCCAGATATTACGCAGACTATCTCGACGACCTGACGGAGACATACCATGTGACGGACACGCTGTTCCTCTACAGCGGCAACACCTTCTTTACGGATACGAATCTGCAGGGGATTCTCGGTGATGGAGAACTGTAAACGCATTCCCGCTGTTCTCGCGGCTCGGCTGGTCGGTCTGCATTTTTCAGGGAAAGACCAGCTCCTCCACCGTGACGAATTCGTAGTTTTCCTGCGACAACTCATCGATGACCTGAAACGCCGCCTCCACACTGGAGGCGGAAGCATCGTGCAGGAGGATGATGTCATACTCCTCCGTGTTTTCCAGAATTCTTTGGGTGATTACCGCGGTATCATCCGTCGCCCAGTCCAGCGGGTCCACATTCCACATAACCGTCACAAGGCAAAAATCATTGTCCAGCACAGACAGCCAGTTCCCATACGGCGGCCGCACAAAGGACGGCCACTCGCCGGTCAGCTCACAGATCCGGTCGCCGGTCTTCTGAATCTGCTCACAGGCGGCCGCCTCCGACAGACTCCCAAGGTCAACATGCTCATAGGAATGGATGCCGATCTCGTGTCCGTCCGCACACATCTCCTCCACAATCTCCGGATACAATTCAATCTGTTTCCCGAGGAGAAAAAAGGTAGCATGAACGCCGCGCTCCCGCAGGCCATCCAGAAGAAGCGGCGTGTACGCTCCGTCCGGGCCGTCGTCAAAGGTCAGGGCGATCTTTTTTGCCTCGGATGTCTCGCTTTCTGTCAGATCTTTGTTCATCTGACCGGTTCCGCCCCATATCGTACCTTCCGCACTCTCCCGGCTCTGAAATGTCTCCTGCGTTTGCTCTTCCCGATTCTGCCTGTCTGAAACTCCGGCTTTTGCAATAATCAGGTAAAATAACAGGATTCCAACCAGAGTTCCAAGAAGCAGATTGCAAAAAAACAGTTTCCCTTCGATATCTCTCATAAATTGATACACGCAACCCGAAAAACTGTGCCTTACTCCCAAGATATGAATGCAGGAAGAAAAAAGAACTGCCCCGCATTCGCAGGACAGTTCCTTCTATTATTTCGTTCAATACGCAGATCAGCCGGTTACTGCTTGACTCCGGCGGTCAGATGATCCCCCTCCACATCGATGAGGATCGTATCCTCCGCCCGGACCTTGTCGGCCAGAATCAGCTTCGCGGAGAGCGTCTCCACATACTTCTGAAGGAAACGCTTCAACGGCCGTGCGCCGTAGACCGGATCATAACCGTGCTCCACGATAAAGCTTTCCGCCGCGGGTGTCAGCTCCACGCTGATCTCCCGATCCTCCAGACGATCATTCAGCTCATCCATCAGCAGGTGGATGATGTTTCCGATATTGTCCTTCGTCAACGGCTTGAAGAGAATGATCTCATCCAGCCGGTTTAAGAACTCCGGACGGAAGCTGGCGCGCAGCTCCTCCATCACCAGCTCCTCCGCCGCCGGACTGATCTCGCCGTTGGCGTCGATGCCCTCCAGCAAATGCGCAGAACCGAGGTTCGATGTCATAATGATGATGGTATTTTTAAAGTCCACCGTCCGCCCCTGAGAATCCGTGATCCGCCCGTCATCCAGAACCTGCAGCAGAACATTGAAGACATCCGGGTGCGCTTTCTCCACCTCGTCAAAGAGGACGACGGAATACGGTTTCCTGCGAACCGCCTCGGTGAGCTGTCCGCCCTCGTCATAGCCCACGTATCCGGGAGGCGCTCCGATCAGCCTTGACACGGAGTATTTCTCCATGTACTCACTCATATCCAGACGAACCATGTTGGACTCGTCGTCAAACAGGCTGGCGGCCAGCGCTTTCGCCAGCTCCGTCTTGCCGACGCCGGTCGGACCGAGGAACAGAAAAGAACCGATCGGTTTCTCCGGGTCTTTGATCCCGGCCTTCGAGCGGATGATCGCCTCCGTCACCTTCGTCACGCCCTCGTCCTGACCGATGACGCGCCTGTGCAGCTCATCGTCCAGATGGAGGGTCTTGTTGCGCTCGCTCTCCGTGAGCTTCGCCACCGGGATTCCCGTCCACCGGGATACGATCTTCGCGATCTCATCCTCGCTGACATTCTCATGAACCAGCGACATATCCTTGTTTTTAACGATCTCTTCCTCCTGCGCCAGCTGCTTCTCCAGCGCCGGTTTTTTGCCGTACTGCAGCTCGGCCGCCTTGTTCAGGTCGTAATTCTGCTCGGCGAGCTGGATCTCCTTATTTAAGCTCTCCAGCTCCTCCCGCAGCTTCTGCACGCGCTCCACGGCCGTCTTCTCATTGTCCCACTGGGCTTTTCGGGTCTGGAACTCGTTCCGCAGCTCCGCCAGCTCCTTCTGCAGGTTTTCCAGACGATCTTTGCTCAGGCTGTCCTCCTCTTTTTTCAGGGCAGTCTCCTCGATCTCCATCTGCATCACGCGGCGGTTCAGCTCATCCAGCTCTGTCGGCATGGAATCCAGCTCCGTCTTGATCAGAGCACAGGCTTCATCGACCAAATCGATGGCCTTGTCCGGAAGAAAACGGTCGGAAATATAGCGGTTCGAGAGCACCGCCGCCGATACCAGCGCGCTGTCCGTAATCTTCACACCGTGGAAGACCTCGTACCGCTCCTTTAATCCGCGGAGAATGGAGATCGTGTCCTCCACCGTCGGCTCATCCACCATGACCGGCTGGAACCGCCGCTCCAAGGCAGCGTCCTTCTCCACATACTCCCGGTACTCATCCAGCGTGGTGGCGCCGATGCAGTGCAGCTCGCCTCTGGCCAGCATCGGTTTTAACATATTGCCCGCGTCCATCGCCCCGTCCGACTTACCGGCGCCTACGATGGTGTGCAGCTCATCGATAAAGAGGATAATCTGGCCATTGCTGGCCTTGACCTCGTCCAAAACCGCCTTCAGGCGCTCCTCGAACTCACCGCGGTACTTCGCCCCGGCGAGCAGCGCGCCCATATCGAGGGCGAAAAGCTTCTTTTCCTTCAATCCCTCCGGCACATCGCCGCGGACAATCCGCTGCGCAAGGCCCTCCACCACAGCCGTCTTGCCGACGCCGGGTTCACCGATCAGCACCGGATTGTTTTTCGTCTTCCGGGAGAGAATGCGGATCACATTGCGGATCTCGCTGTCCCGGCCGATCACCGGATCCAGCTTCTGGTCGCGGGCGCGCTCCACCATATCATAGCCGTATTTTTCCAGCGTATCGTAGGTCTCCTCCGGGTTGTCCGTGGTCACTCTCTGGTTGCCCCGGACCGTCGAGAGCGCCTGCAAAAAGCGTTCCCTCGTGATCCCGTACTCCTTAAAAATCTCTTTCATTGCCGGGTTCGGATAGCGTAGCATGCTCAGGAACAGATGCTCCACGGAGACATACTCGTCTCCCATCTGCTTTGCCTCATCCTCCGCGGAAATCAGCACTTTGTTCAACATCTGCCCGATATGGAGTTGACCGCCGGACACCTTCACGCGCTTCGCCAGATGGCGCTCCGCATTGTCACAGAAATGCTCCTTGTTGATCTCCATCTTCTCGATCAGCTTCGGGATCAGGCCATCCGGCTGGCGAAGCAGCGCCATCAGCAGATGCTCCTGCTCAATTTCCTGATTTCCGTATTCAACAGCCAGCTTCTCGCAGTCCTGAACCGCTTCCATTGACTTTTGTGTAAATTTCTGGATATTCATAACACCACTCCTTTCTGATGATTCATTCCTTTCCGCTTTCCTTGTTATAACACAGAAATTAGCACTCGTCAAGTGCGAGTGCTAATATTTTCAGATAATTTTCTATTTTCCGGTAATATACGCAAGCAGCCCCTTGCATCCATCCATAACATCCCGAAACGTCGCGTCAAAATCACCGGTGTACCACGGATCGGCCACATCCCGATCCTTTCCGGCAAACTCCAGCATCTTGTATATCTTGTTCTGCGGATCCCCGCCCGCGATGCGCTCCATGTTCCGGATGTTCGCCCGATCCATGCCGATCAGGTAATCATACTCCAGATAATCCCTCCGCGTCATCTGTACCGCCCGGTGCGGAATCAGAGGAATCCCCTCCTCAGCCAGCTTCCGCTCGGTACCGTAGTGCGGCGGGTTGCCGATCTCCTCCCGGCTAGTCGCGGCGGAGTCGATGAGAAACTCGTCCTCCATGCCGGCCTGCTCCGCTAAGTAGGTGAAAACGCTTTGAGCCATGGTGCTTCTACAAATATTCCCATGACACACAAAAAGTACTTTTATCATCTTTTTTTTAGTCCTCATTTCTTCTCAGGTTTTCTCATGCTTTCCTCTGCAAAATTGGTGATCGCGTCTTTTTTCACTCATTTAGCTCTCCCTTCAAAAAAAGAGAGCCGGATTTGCAGTGTCATTCTAACACAAATCCGACTCTCTGTATAGGTTTGGAAAAAACAGTAGTCTGTTCAAAACAAGAAAAAAGCAAGATTTGCACATTGCTTTCTATGCTATAATGAAAGCATCAAGGCTTGCGCAGCACGGAGGCTTTACCTATGAAAGAGAGAGTTCATCCCCGAATACGGGAATACGCTTGCGTTTCCTGTTCGACTGTCACCAGGAAAACCCATTCCGGAGAAAAGGGCTTAACCCAGAATCAGGTGCGCCAGTATCGGAAAAAATATGGCGGAAATGAACAGACAGTAAGCAACAAAAAAGAAAATACTATCCCGCACTGCATCCGCAGAGCATTTGTCAACCCGTTCACAGTGATTCTTTTCCTGTTGGCTGTTATCCTGTTATTCACAGATACTCTGATGCCGGAGCAATATGGACAAGGACTTTCTTCAGTCCTTATCATCAGCCTGATGCTGGTTTTGAGTGGTGTTATACGGCTTTTGCAGGAACTTCGGGCAAAGCGTGTTGCCGATCACCTGACCCAACTGGTACAAACCACTGTCTCTGTCTGCCGGGACGGCATCTGGCAGGAAGTGTGTTCGGATAATCTGGTGGTTGGCGACCTGGTTCGTATGGAAGCCGGAGACCAGGTTCCGGCAGATATTCGCCTGACGGATGCAACAGACTTCTTTGTTTCCCAATCTGTCATCACCGGGGAAAGCAGGATTCTGGAAAAGAACACCCTGCCGCTGGCAGAAGCCCCGGCCAAAATCAGCGAATACAGTAACACTGTCTTCCAGGGAACGACCGTCACCGGAGGCTGGGGAACCGGCATCGTTCTGGCCGTCGGAGCCGATACCGTTTACGGAAATTTTTCTGCAACGCCCTCAAACCGAAAAGAGGAATTTGACCGTGGGTCGGCGTCCATCGCGTGGGTGCTGATCAAGTTCA
>JAJPYF010000064.1 GCA_021205085.1 Clostridiales bacterium
AAAGAAAAAGTGTTGGGACGGGACACGAACGGGCAGTCACATAAGACAAAGACAGGAGGTTCTTTTCATATGTATGTTTTGACATCATCGGGTACCGGCATCAGCGGCATTATCATCTGGGTAGTCATTCTGGTTGTATTTATGTTCTTTTTCATGATCCGTCCGCAGAGGAAGGAGCAGGCCAGAAAGAATGAAATGATGGCCAAAATGACAGTCGGCGATACGGTATGCACGACAAGCGGGTTCTACGGGACACTGATCGATGTTGACGATGACATCGTGATCGTTGAGTTCGGCAACAACAAAAACTGCCGCATTCCCATGCAGCGGGCCGCCATCGCTCAGGTCGAAAAAGCAGAAGACGCGATAGAGGAATAACATCCGGATTGAATCAGAGGCATCTGTCAGACAGATGCCTCTTTTTTTATTCTTCTGTATATATTTTTTTCAGAAAATCCATCCGGGCACCCATATTGACCAGCAACAAATCCGCGACGGTCACCGCCGCCATGGACTCCACCACCACCACCGCACGCGGCACAATCACCGGATCATGCCGCCCGGCAATGCTGATTTCAACCGGCGTTCCGTCTTTTTTCACCGTCTGCTGCACATGCGCGACCGAGGGCGTCGGCTTGATGGCTGCCCGGAACACAATCGGGTCGCCGTCGGTCATTCCGCCCTGTATCCCTCGTGCTTGGTTGGTCTGTTTTGTGATCCTGCCCTTCCCGGCCGTGACATACGCGTCGTTATTCTCCGACCCCTTTTTCTCCGCGGCAGCAAAGCCAGAGCCGATCTCAAACCCTTTGATCGCCCCGATGGAAAAAACTGCCTTCGCAAGCGAGGCATCCAGCTTGTCAAACACGGTCTCCCCGATTCCGGCGTGCATTCCCGTGATGACACACTCAACGACTCCTCCGGCCGAATCGCGGCCTTTCATGCACTCTTCCAGATAATGTTCCGCCTGCTCCGCCGCGAGCGCATCCGGCATATAAAGAGGATTGTTTCCGATCTGATCCTCGTCAAACCGCTCCCCGGAAATCTCCACCGGGCCGATGGAACGGGTATAGGTGAGGAACGAAATCCCCAGCTCCTTCAGCATCTTCGCGGCGACGGCACCCGCCGCCACGCGGCCGATGGTCTCCCGCCCGGAGGAACGTCCGCCGCCGCGGTAATCGCGAAATCCGTACTTCGCATCAAACGTATAATCTGCATGCCCCGGACGATAATAGGAGGCAATCTCACTGTAATCCTTTGACCTCTGGTTTTCATTGGGAACCAGAAGCGAGATCGGCGTGCCGGTGGTCCGCCCCTCAAAGACACCGGAGAGGATCCGAACACGGTCGCTCTCGCTGCGCGGCGTGGAGAAACGGGACTGTCCGGGCCTGCGCCGGTTCAGATAAGCCTGTATATCCTTCTCCGACAGCGGCAGCCCGGCGGGACAGCCGTCCACAACGACGCCGACGCCCTCCCCGTGGGACTCTCCCCATGTGGTAATTTTGAAAATGGTGCCCAGAACCGAACCGGCCATGTGAATTCCTCCTCTTGCTTTTTCATCCTCAATCAGTTAGATTAGTAATTACGATTATATAGCAAATACAAAAAATCGTAAAGGGGAATCGGCGATGTACAGACTGTTAAAAAAAGACGGAAACGCGAAACGGGGCGAGCTGACCACGGTCCACGGGACGGTGCAGACACCGGTATTCATGAATGTCGGAACGGCGGCAGCCATCAAGGGCGCAGTGTCAACGGAGGATCTGGAGGAGATCGGGACGCAGATTGAGCTCTCCAACACCTACCACCTCCATGTGCGGCCCGGCGACCGTCTGATCCATGATCTCGGCGGCCTTCACCGCTTTATGTCGTGGGATCGTCCGATCCTCACGGACTCCGGCGGATTTCAGGTCTTTTCCCTTGCCGGACTGCGCAAGATCAAAGAGGAGGGCGTACAGTTCCACTCTCACATCGACGGCCGGAAGATTTTCATGGGACCGGAGGAGAGCATGCAGATCCAGTCAAACCTCGCCTCCACCATCGCCATGGCATTTGATGAATGCCCGCCCGCCAAAGCGGAGCGTAGCTATGTGCAGCCCTCCGTGGACCGGACCACCCGCTGGCTGGCACGATGCAAGGCGGAGATGACCCGCCTCAACTCCCTTGAGGATACGATCAATCCCCACCAGCTTCTCTTCGGCATCAACCAGGGCGCGGTTTACGATGATATCCGTATCAACCACGCAAAACAAATCCGCGAGATGGATCTGGACGGCTATGCCGTCGGCGGACTGGCCGTCGGTGAAACACACGAGGAAATGTACCACATTCTGGATGCGACTGTTCCCTTCCTGCCGGAGAATAAGCCCACCTACCTGATGGGTGTCGGCACTCCGGCCAACATTCTGGAGGCCGTAGACCGGGGCGTGGACTTTTTTGACTGCGTCTATCCGAGCCGCAACGGGCGGCACGGCCATGTCTACACGAACTTCGGCAAATTAAACCTCTTTAATCAAAAATATGAGCGGGACACGCATCCCATCGAGGAAGGCTGCCCCTGTCCCGCCTGCAGAAGGTACAGCCGCGCCTACATCCGCCATCTCCTGAAAGCCGGGGAGATGCTGGGCATGCGCCTGTGTGTCCTCCACAATCTGTATTTTTACAACACCATGATGCGTGAGATCCGCGATGCCATCGACGCAGGAAACTATCAGAGCTACAAATCGGAAAAGCTGTACCGGATGACACAGGGGTAACCGATCTCACTCCAAACCGTGGATGGAGAGCGTTGTCCGGTCAAGGACAAGCTCCATGATATATTCCTCCCCGTTTTTGGAGAGGTGGATATCGGTACACCACTGATCGGCCTGCACTTCATCGTCTTCGCTCTCATCGTCGAGGGCAGACGTTGACCCGGTGCTTCTCTGCGCGTCAAATCTCCACAGGGAATCTCCTGTCCAAAGCGGAACTTCCTCCTCCGCCTCTCCGTCCGCACGGTCCTCTGTCTCCTCCTGAGAATCCGGCATCCAGTCGCTGACCGAGGCCCACGCCCACTCATAGGAGATTTCGGTACCGCCCAGAACCGCGGCGGTCTGAAGATACTCTACATAGCGGACGGCGAGATCATCCAGATAATCCGAGGCCTCCCCGCCCGTTCGCTCAATCGTCTCAAACAGGTTGCTGCCCGCTGTCCGGTTTTTCAGATAACGGAAGGAAAGGATCCGACCGCTGTCGTCATCCAGATAAATCCGCATCTGATCTCCCGCCTCATTTTCCAGAAGAAAATCCCAGAGAAGAACCGACTTTTCCTCATAGACACAGAGCGTGATGGCATAGTCCGTCTCAGAAAATCCGCTCACCTGAAACGGATCTCCCGCTGTCTGAGGGAACAAAAGATCCAGCTCCTCCCACAGCCGTGCCGCCGCACTCTCATATTCCATGTTCTGGGCAGATTCGAGGTCCACCGAGGAGGACGCGCGGTCCATCACCAGGAATTTCTCGTTCAATGTCAGATCTGAGCTCATCTGCAGCTGCGTTGACTCCGTCCGGACAATCTCAACCTTTCCGCTGATCTGGTGATCCTGAACGGCGTTTACCGTATAGGGCAGCAGATATCCGGCGGCCAGAACGGCAGCCAGCAGGATATATCCTCCCGCCTGCTTCCACTTTCTCATTCGGGCACACCCCCTCTCAGCCGGACTGTCACACGCGTCCCCCGCGGGCGGCGCGGCTCAAAGTCGATCGTCCCCTCATGTGCCCGGACAATCTCCAGACAGAGCGCCAGTCCCAGCCCGACCCCGCCCTGCGCGCGGGAACGGGATTTATCCACACGGTAAAACGCGTTCGTAATCCTGCCCACCTCTTCCGGCGGAATCCCGCATCCCTCATCGTCCACCAGAAACCGGCAGCCGTCCTTTATCATGGAGGAAGACACCCGGATCGTCCCGCCATCCACCATGGACTTTCCTGCGTTATCAATCAAATTAATCAGAAGAGAGGTTGTCAGGGACGGTTCCAGCAGGCAGGATCCTTCCTCACAGTCCAGCTCCAGCACAATCCCTTTTTCCTCCAGCACCGGCCGGATCAGGTCCGCGACATCCCGAACCAGCTTCGCCGGCTGTGTCGGCGTCATGGCAAGCTCTCCCTTCTGGGCGAAAAGCAGCTCAAGGATTCGCAGCGACAGCTTTTCCAGACGTTTTCCCTCGGAAAAAATATAGTTTGCGGCTTCCCGCCGCTGTACATCCGGTAAATCCCGGCTGCGAAGCAGATCCGCATAACCGATGATGGCAGTCATGGGCGTTTTCAGCTCGTGGGCGAAATCTCCCATAAAAATCTCCTGTCGCTCCATGGCGTCCTTCAGCTCCCCGATCTGCTGCTGAAGCCGATCCGTCATCTGGTTGAAATCCTCCGAGAGCAGGCCGATCTCGTCGCCGCTTTTGACCTGTGCCCGCACTGACAGATCCCCTCCGGATATCTTCCGCGCTGTCTTTGCGAGCTCCCCGATGGGTTTTGCAAAAAACCATGACATCAGCCATGAAAGTCCGAATCCCGCCAGAATAATAATCCAAAATACATAGCGGTAAAGCTTCTGTTGTTCCGATCTGGATTCATAAATAGAAGTGATATCATACAGGCTGTCAAGACAGAGAATCTTTTCACCGGCCTCGAGCGCGCCGCTCACCTGCAGATAATAGCCGTTTTCCTCCTGAAAAATCAGAAGCTGATACCGGCCGACACTTTCCGTGCTGACCGTGTCATCCATATAGGAGGCCAGAGAGCTGCTCTCGTAATAGACATTGCCGTCCACGCTCAGACGGAGCGCGGACCAGCTGCCGCCGCCGTTTTCCTCCAGCTGCTCCAGTGCGTCAACCACATCACCGTAATAGGTCTGCGTGCTGACACTGTTTACTACCGCCAGCATGTTGAGGATGGTCTGGTAGGAATCCGTGGCTGCGGACTTTTCCTGCCGTAAGTCCGCGTCAAAGGACACCGCGATCAGGATACTTCCCCCGATGCCGAAGGCGAGGGAGAGAAAAACCACCATGCAGATTGCAATCTTCGTGCGGAATTTCATCCTGCGTCTCCTTCCCTAGGGTTCCAGTTTGTAGCCCACCTTGTGGACGGAGCGGATCTGATCCTGCAGGCCGCATTTTTTCCGGAGCCGCTGCACATGCAGGTCGATCGTCCGGCTGTCCCCGGTGTATTCGCCGCCCCAGACGCGCTCATAGATCGTCTCCCGATACATGGCGACGCCGACATTCTGCGCCAGAAGCGCAAGGATATCAAACTCCTTTTTCGTCAGAATAATCTCCTGACCGTTTTTCCTGACGGTACGGGAGCGCAGATCGATCGTGACATCTCCCGCCGTGAGCAGGCTGTCAAGCTTTTTATTGCGGCGCAGAACCGCCTCTACCCGGGCAAGGAGCTCCACGATCTCAAACGGCTTCACAATATAGTCATCCGCGCCGAGGCGGAGCCCCCGCACCTTGTCCGGCGTGGAATTTTTGGCTGTGATGAAAATCACCGGGATCTCAAGCGGACGGATATACTCCATCAGTTCAAACCCGTCCACGCCGGGCAGCATCACGTCCAGCAGAATCAGGTCGAAGGAGTGATCCTGCTCCAGCAGATCCGCTGCCTGCACGCCGTCATAGACGCAGCGGCAAAAGTAGCCGGAGGCAGACAGCGACAGCTTCAGGAGATCCGCGATCGGTTTTTCATCTTCAACGATCAATATCTGTATCATAACATTCCTCTGAATCTTTTCCTCTCAACAGAATTACGAAATTTTGTGGATAAAAATGCTGTTCGGCTGGCCGATGGATACCGGCTTGGACGACATCAGGAAATATCCCTCCTCGTAATTCATCCTGTAGGCCATCATCTCATTGGTATTGTGAGACAATACCACAAAATGCTCATTATCCGGCAGCACCGTCAGAGACTTCGGGTAATCCCCGCCGCAATATCCGCTGCAGATCTGCTCCAGCAGACCGGTCTTCAGATCCACGGAAAAGACCGCAATCGTATTGACGCCCGCATTGCTGACAAAGAGATATCTGCCGTCCGGGGAAAACTCTATACCGCTGGCCGCCGCCCGCAGATCCTTTCCCTCGCTGACTGTGGAGATTTTCTGGATACACTCATAATCCACCGCGCCGCTCTGCACCGAATCCGGCACAGCATGGTAGACACAGATACGGTTGCTCATCCCGCCGAGAATGTAGATGTACTCTCCCTGACGGTACATGCGCAGCATCCGCGGCCCGCTGTCCAGCTCACAGCGGATGATATCTCTCAGACGCAGCTTCCCGGTTTTGCCGTCCACATCGTAAACCTTAACCTGATCCAGACCGCTGTCCACGGCAAACAGGCCTTTGTCATCCTGCGTCATCTTCACGCAGGTCACATGCGGCATGGCGCTGCGGTCCGTGATATTGAGACCAATCCCCTCATGGAAAACGCCGTCCGCCACCTCGCCGAGGTATCCGTCCTCACCCAGAGGCATCACGGACACCCGCGCATCGTGATATCCCGCCACGAAGAGGAAGCGATCCTCCTGATCCGTCTCCAGATAACACCCTCGCATGCCGCCGGTCCACTGGCTGTTTAAAAACTCAAGATCGCCGTCCTCCAGAATCTGGTACGCGTTCACACCCCGGTCGGTTACGGCATACAAAAACTGCCCGTTGTTGGAAACCAGGACATCCGACGGATTCTCCACCGGTATCACCTTCCGCTCCTTCAGCGTCCATGTATCCGTGTCGATATCAAAAATATAGATGCCCTCGCTCTTCCCGTGGGTATAGGTTCCGACATAAGCTACGTAGCGGTCTTTCGTCATGGCTCAGGTCCTCTCTTTCCTGCGCAGGACATCAAACTCCTCCATGGGATGTCCCAGATCGATGAACAGTGTTTGCTTCGGGTGCGGCGCGGATTCCATATCAACCCCGTCCTCCCCGACAATGCGGTTTACCCGCACCTCTATATTATCACCGTTTGGCTTCATAATTTCAATAGTTTCACCCACAGAAAATTTGTTTTTCTGCTCAAGGCGGTACAGTCCGTCCGCCGTTTCCCCCTCGATCACGCCAAGGTAGGTATATCCCTTCACATAGGTATTGGTTCCGACGATCTGCGTGTCACTGTCCGGCTTCCCGAAGAAAAATCCCGTTGTAAACGGGCGGTATGTGCAGGCCGCGATCTGCTCCCGATACCAGTCCATGTGAGCGGCGTACCGCGCGGGATCCTCAAAATAGTCATCGATGGCCCTGCGGTAGGTCCGGGCCGCCGTCGCCACATAAAGCGCCGTCTTCATCCGGCCCTCGATCTTAAAACTGTCAACGCCCGCTTCGATCAGCTCCGGGATATGCTCGATCATGCACAGATCTTTGGAGTTAAAAATATACGTGCCGCGCTCGTTCTCATACACCGGGAAATACTCCCCCGGCCGCGTCTCCTCCATCACGGCATACCGCCACCGGCAGGGGTGGGTACAGGCGCCCCGGTTCGCATCCCGCCCGGCGAAAAAGCTGCTCAAAAGGCAGCGTCCCGAATAGGAAATGCACATGGCGCCATGGACAAAAGCCTCAATCTCCAGCTCCTCCGGGATCTGCGCGCGAATCTGGGCAATCTCCGCGAGGGAGAGCTCTCTGGCCGCGACGATCCGCTTCGCGCCGAGCCCGTGCCAGAACCGGTATGTCGCGTAATTCGTATTATTCGACTGCGTACTGATATGGATATCGATCTCCGGGCAGACCTCGCGCGCAATCGAAAACACCCCCGGATCTGAGATAATGAGCGCATCCGGCCCCAGCGGCCGCAGGGCTTCAAAATAGGATCTGACTTCAGCCAGATCCTCATTGTGTGCAAAAATATTCGCTGTGATATATATCCGGACACCGCGGGAATGGGCGAATGCAATCCCCTCGCGCATCTCATCGATGGAGAAATTCCGGGCTTTCGCGCGAAGGCCGAAGGCCTCACCCCCGATATAAACCGCGTCGGCGCCATAATTGACTGCCACCCGCAAAACCTCCGGACTGCCCGCCGGAATCAATAACTCAGGCTTTCTCATATCGCTTTCCTCTGATCAATCGTTCACCAGTACGTCCTCAAACTCCAGACAGGTGACCAGCTCATAGTTTACCACCTGAATGATCCGGCAGACTGCAACCTCCGCATCCATAAACTCGCGTACCACCGGATCAACATACAAATCCTCATACTCCTTCATCAGACGCTCCGACTCGGCAAGCAGATCAGCCGTTCCGCCGGAATTCTGCATCAGATAGTTTTTCTTGCGGAACTCCTGCAGGCGGTGAAACTTCTCCGGATACTCCTGCACCCTGCGGTGGGCGTCCTGATAGCGGCAAAACGCGTCCGACTTTTGCAGCACCCGGATAAACTCATCCAGGCTCTCCTTTATCTCCTGCATTGTACTGACTAAACCTCCATGATAATCGGGATAAGCATCGGGCGGCGCTTCGTCTTCTTCCAGACAAAATCGCCCAGATCATCGCGAATCCCCGACTTGATCTTACCCCAGTCCGTGACATGCCGGTCGACCAGACGGCCAACCGTCTCATTCACAACCTGCTGCGCCTCCTCCATCAGGCTCTCCGACTCCCGCACATAGACAAAACCGCGGGATACGATATCCGGCCCGGCCAGAAGCTGTCCGCTGCCCGACTCCAGCGTCAGAACCACAATGATGATGCCATCCTCCGCCAGATGCTGGCGGTCGCGCATGACAATGTTTCCGACATCCCCGATTCCGAGACCGTCCACAAAGACCGTTCCGTGGGGAACCGTTCCCACCACCTCTGCGCCATCCTCGTCGATCTCTAAGACATCGCCGGAGGAGAGCATGAGAATATGATCCTTGTCAAGTCCGAGCCCGGCTGCGAGATGCGCCTGTGCTTTCCGGTGCTTGAACTCTCCGTGAATCGGAATCGAATACTTCGGCTGCAGGAGCGAATAGATCAGCTTCAGCTCCTCCTGACAGGCGTGTCCCGAAACATGGGTATCCTGAAAGATCACATCCGCGCTCTTCCGGTACAGCTCGTTGATGATCCGGGAAACCGCCTTTTCGTTTCCGGGAATCGGGTTCGAGCTGAACACAATCAGATCGTTGGGCGTAATTTTTACTTTTTTATGTGTTCCGGCTGCCATCCGCGACAGCGCGGCCAGCGGCTCACCCTGACTTCCGGTAGTGATCAGCACCATCTTCTCATCCGGATAATTCTTCATGAGGTCCTCATCGATCAGCGTATTGTCGGGGATATCCAGATATCCCAGCTCGGACGCGATGGTGATGATATTTACCATGCTGCGCCCCTCAACGACGACCTTTCGCCCGAACTTGTATGCCGTATTGATGACCTGCTGCACCCGGTCCACATTGGACGCGAAAGTAGCGACAATGATGCGCTGCTTTTTGTGATCAGAAAAGATATTCTCAAAAACTCTGCCGATTCCGCTCTCCGTCATCGTAAAGCCGGGGCGTTCCGCGTTCGTGCTGTCGCACATCAGCGCCAGAACTCCCTTTTTCCCGAGCTCGCCGAAGCGCTGCAGATCGATCGCGTCCCCGTAGACCGGTGTATAGTCCACCTTGAAGTCACCGGTGTGAACGACAATCCCCGCCGGCGAATAGATCGCCAGCGCCGCCGCATCCTGTATACTGTGATTCGTCTTGATAAACTCCACGCGGAAATCGCCCGCATTGATGTGCTGCCCGTAGTGAACGACCTTTCTGCGCACCTTGTCCAGAAGATTGTGCTCCTCCAGCTTGTGCTCGATCAGAGCGTTGGTCAGCCGGGTGGAATAAATCGGCGCGTTGACCTCCAGAAGCACATAGGGAAATGCCCCGATGTGATCCTCGTGTCCGTGTGTAACAAAAAATCCCTTTACTTTCTCAATGTTGTCCTGCAGATAAGTAATCACCGGGACACAGCAGTCGATTCCGTACATGTCGTCCTCAGGAAATGCCAGTCCGCAGTCCACCACAATAATACTGTCCCCGTACTCAAAGGCAGTAATATTCATCCCGATGGCTTCCAGTCCGCCAAGGGGTATGATCCGCAATTTTGAATTATTTTTTTTCTGCAAAAAATATACCTCCAGATAAATAATTTCCGTTCTGATAAAGAGCCTGCAGCAGAAGCAGGCCGTCTCTCTACTGACAGTCGAAATCGATGTCCTCCAGCATCTCGGCAAAGACCTTCGTAATCGCGCCCAGTTCTACATCATCCTCCACCATAGCGTAGATGACCTCGTCTCCGTCTGTCTGTATCTCTTTTAAAATGTACGCATAGGAATCCTCCTCCTCATCCTCCGTCACGAGAAGATAAGAAACTCCCCCGATACATGTCTGCTCCAGTACATAAAACAAAACCTCTTCCCCCGAATCGGGGTCTGTAAAACGAATATTTTCCATAAAAACCTTCACTCTTTCTTCAGCGAATCCAGATAACCCTGCAGAATAAAGACCGCTGCCAGCTCATCCACATAATCCCTGCGGTTTTCCCTGCGGATCCCGGCCTCGATCATCGCGCGGTCCGCCATCACGGTGGTCAGCCGCTCATCCGAGAGAACCACCTCCAGGCCGGTCCGTCTGACCAACATGTCGCGGAACTGAACGGTCTGCTCGCAACGCTCTCCCTCCGTATTGTTCATATGCTTCGGATAACCGAGGATAATCTTCTCCACTTCATACTCCCGGATCAGCTCCTCGATCCGGGCAAGGGTCTGCCTCAGCTTCCCCGCCGACTTTCTCCGGATAATCTCCACACCCTGCGCAGTAAGAAACAAAGGGTCGCTCACCGCAACCCCCACCGTTTTGGAACCGAAATCAAGACCCATCAGGCGCATCCGTCATTCTCCCGTTCCCATGAGCGTTTCTCAACATAGTCCTTTAAAAGCTCCTCGACCAGCTCGTCCCGCTCCACCTTCATGATCAGGCTCCGCGCGTTTTTATGGCTGGTGATGTATGTAGGATCTCCCGACATGATATAGCCGACGATCTGGTTGATCGGGCTGTAGCCCTTCTCAAGCATTGCCCGGTAGACAATCTCCAGTACATCCCCCACCTTCAGATCCGGGGCTTTCTGAACCTTAAAATACTGCGTGTTGGTTAAATTCTGCATTTCCCTTCCTCGTCATACACGTAAAAAATACCGGTTTTCATCTATTCTAAACTAATAATCGGAAAAATTCAACCTTCATTATCCGGTTTTGCACAGATTCCTCTGTCCGGAACCATGTTTTCACATACTCCGGCGTGAATCCTTCCCACCATGTCTCCCCGTTTACCCGGACGGATTCCTCAAACAGCGCCTCCACCGTGCGCCCCTCATACCACGTGCAGAACCGCTCTTTCTGCTCTTTGGTGATCTCCATCAGCCGGCGGCTCCGCTCTGTCTTGACGTTCTCCGGCAGGTGTCCCTCCATCCGGTCTGCCGCCGTTCCGCGCCGTCTGGAATATTTAAACACATGAATCTCGTAAAAATCAACCTTTTGTGCAAACGCGCAGGTCTCGGCAAACTCCTCATCCGTCTCCCCCGGAAATCCGACAATGATATCGGTGGTCAGCGCCGGATGTTCATAGTATTGCCGCAAAAGCTCACATTTATGATAATATTCTTCCGTTGTGTACCGGCGGTTCATCCGGCGCAGCACCGTGTCGCTTCCGCTCTGGAGGGAAAGATGAAAATGTGGGCAGACCTTCTCCATCCCCGCCAACGCCCGGACAAAATCCTCCGTGATGATCCCCGGCTCCAGCGACCCCAGGCGAATGCGGCGGATACCCTCCACCGCATGGACGGCGCGGATCAGATCCAAAAGCGTACAGCCGATATCCAGCCCGTAGGAGCTCAGGTGGATGCCGGTCAGAACGATCTCACGGAATCCGTTTCGGGCCAGCTCCTCCGTCTCGCGCACAACATCCTCCGGACGGCGGCTGCGCGCCCGCCCCCTGGCATACGGAATCACACAGTAGGTACAAAACTGGTTGCATCCGTCCTGCACCTTCAGGAAAGCGCGGGTGTGATCTGCGGGATGGTCGACTTTCAGCTCCTCATATTCCTGTCCCGGCCGGTTGATGTCAAGAACCGCTCTCGTCTGTTTTTCATTTTCCGGAGTACTGACAGACCGGTTTTTCTCATAGTTCTCAATCAGGTCGATCAGATCCTGTTTGCGGTTGTTCCCGATCACAATATCAACTGCCATGTCCTCCGCCGCCTGATCCGGATTCGTCTGGACATAACATCCCGCGGCTACCACGATCGCGTCCGGGTTTAATTTCCGCGCGCGATGAACCATCTGGCGCGACTTTCGATCCGCCATATTCGTGACCGAACAGGTGTTAATCACATACAGATCAGCCTCCTCGTGAAAGGGGACGATCTCGTATCCCGACTGCTCCAGCATCTGCCGCATCGCTTCGGTTTCATATGCGTTTACTTTACATCCCAGACTGTGAAGCGCCGCGCGTTTCATGGCAGCTCCTTTCTCCGCTCTGTGCGGCGGTATCTGATTTTATACATAAAGTCCGGTTGACTTTTCGGACAAATCACGATAGTATACAAACGGTACTACACTGGTTTTGAACTTTTGGGGAGGTATTCATTATGAAGAAAGTTCTGGTATCCTTAAATTCCATTGACAAGGTGAAAAGTTTTGTCAAGGATATTTCCCGGTTTGATTATGACTTTGACCTGATCTCCGGCAGATATGTGATCGACGCCAAGTCTCTGCTCGGCATTTTCAGCCTTGACCTGTCGAGACCGATCGAGCTCTCTATCCATGCCGATGACGCGCAGGCGGATGAGGTCATCGAATCACTGGAAGCGTATCTTGCAAAGTAGGATATCCGCGCGATACAATTGACGGAAGAATCAGTACGGGGATCCGGCTCACAGGCCGGGTGCCCGTTTTTCGTTTCTGATCACAAAAGAATCCCGGACCGTTTCATGTAACAGGTTCCTACGCCCGCACCTCAATCGTCTCCGTCGTCCGGATCGCCGTCTCCACCAGCTCATCGATTTTCTCACTCAGCTTCTTCTCCGAACGATGAATCACATTGAGATTCGGTTTTGTCACCGGATGCTTTGCGACAAAGATGGTGCAGCAGTCCTCGTAAGGTAAAATGGATGTCTCATAGGTATCAATCTTTTCCGATATCTCAATAATGTCGTTTTTGTCAAACGCGATCAGCGGCCGGTACACCGGCATCGTGCAGACCTCGTTGGTCGCCGAAACATAAATAAAAAAAA
>JAJPYF010000139.1 GCA_021205085.1 Clostridiales bacterium
TAATATGTGTGTGTAGCTCAGCTGGATAGAGCACTTGGCTACGGACCAAGGTGTCGGGGGTTCGAATCCTCTCACGCACGTAAAGGCCCCCGGAGATTTCCGGGGGCTTTGTCATACCGTTCCGACCGAATGAAAGGGGAGGAGTTCACGAAGTTTTCACACAAACAACATATTTTTGCAACATAGAGATTTTATGATGATACCAACATACAGGATAAGGAGGCAACGCCATGTTTGAAGATGAAAAACGAGATCAGAGTATGAGTGACAGCCAGAATATAGAAGAGCAGCAGGAGGATATCTTTGCCGAGCCTGATGTGCAGGCTCCGGAGGAATCGGGGTTTGTGATGATGGGCGAGACGAAAGACCGGACCGATGAGGTGAGGGATGAGGAAATCGGACATTCCGCGCAGGAGACGGCTTATAATGCTGCCGGACAGGATGCAGGCGACGGGGCGGGCGCTCAGGGCACGCCGTATACGCAGGAGACAACCTACAGAAGTGCCGGACAGGATGCAGAAAACGGGCAGGCAGAGGACGGTCTGTACCGGATGAAGGGCGACGGCGCGCACGAGCATCCGCAACAGCAGTATTCCTACATTCCGCAGGATCGCGATCCGAGGGATGCGAGACCGCCGAGAAAGAGAAAGAAAAACCGCGGAAATGTATACGCGAAGGCGATTGGATGTGCGATCCTCTGCGGATTGATCATCGGAGGCTGCATCATCGGATCCTTTGCCATCGGAAAAAATGTTGTGGCGACATCGACGACGGTGGAGACGACGAGCGCGAAGCTTTCCGAGGCTGAGAGCGATGATACGAGCAGTACGGAGGAGACGGCGGAGGCAACGACAGTCAGCAGCTCCGGCACAGAGTACACGGTCGCGCAGATTGCGGAGATGTGCAGCTCTTCCGTTGTCGCGATCACGAATAAGAGCGTCTCAGAGGTGCAGACGATGTTCGGCACCTATGAGCAGGAGAGCGAGGGCAGCGGTTCCGGCGTGATCGTCGCCCAGACCGATACGGAGCTTTTGATTGCGACCAACTACCATGTAATCGAGGGTTCCACCGAGCTGACCGTCTGCTTCATGGATTCCGAGGATTATGTGTACAGCGCACAGACGAAGGGGACTTCCGAGGAGAATGACCTTGCAGTCGTGGCCGTTCAGCTTTCCGATATTGATGAGGAAGTGTTAAGTCAGATATCCATCGCGACAGTCGGGGATTCCGACAGCCTGCAGGTCGGCGACAGCGTGGTTGCAATCGGCAATGCGCTCGGGCTGGGACAGTCTGTGACATCCGGCATCGTCAGCGCTCTGGACCGTGAGATTACGATTGATGACGTTACCTACACGCTGATTCAGACGGATGCGGCCATTAACGCCGGAAACAGCGGCGGCGCACTGTTTAATATGAAGGGCGAGCTGGTCGGCATTAACACGGCGAAGTTCTCCAGCGACAGCTCCTCCTCCAGCGCATCCATTGACAATATGGGCTTCGCAATCCCCATGTCCAAGGCGGAATCCATTCTGGAGGAGCTGATGACACAGGAGACCCGGACGAAGCTGACGGAAAACTACGGTGCGCTGAATATCACCGGCTATGATGTTTCCACCGAGGCGGCTTCCCTGTACGGAATGCCGGAGGGCGTGTATGTCTACTCAGTCGTAGAGGGCGGCGCTGCTGAGGCGGCGGGCATTCAGGCCGGAGATATCATCACCGCGCTGGACGGAAGCTCCGTGACCAGCATCGATACGCTGAAGGAGAAGCTTCAGTATTATGCGGCAGGCGAGACGGCGGAGGTTACGCTTCAGCGCAGCGGAAGCGACGGCTATGAGGAGATCACGGTCACTGTGACGCTGGACAATGCCTCCGAGCAGGATACCTCCTCCACAGAGAACTCTTCCATGCAGGACAGCCAGAGCAATACGGATGTCTCCGGCGGGATGCAGGACAGTCAGAGTGATGCAAATGCCTACGGGGAGTCTCAGGAGGGCAGCAGCGGGTTCTCCTTCCGTTAAAAAACAAATGTAAAAAGGGGCTGTGAAATAATTAGTCCCATTGAAAAGGCCATCTGAACTCGCATTAGCGAAGACAGATGGCCTTCTCTGTGGTAAAATTAAGTTGTGAACAATAAAAATACCAAAACATATTTTACAGGAAAACAAGCAACTTTGCCACTGTTTCTTTCGGATTTTCTCGATGTCCGTGACCCGGTTTTGACATTTGACCAGTTTATGGAGGGACTTGACTTAGAAAAGTATGATAGCACATGCATTGCATTCATAGCCAACAAAAAAGTGTTCTCAAGGTGTTCTCAAAGAAATTTAGTCAAAAAGCACTCATTTTATAAATCGGGCAAGGGTTTGTAGCCTCAAAAAACCGCAGAAATCCGCCATTTTCAGGCAAAAAATAACCGGGGAATCACTTCCCCGGATGTTTTAAAAGAGTGAGCGTGCCGGGGTTCGAACCCGGGACAACCTGATTAAAAGTCAGGTGCTCTACCAACTGAGCTACACACCCATATATAATTGAAACTGGGCTAGCCGGATTCGAACCGGCGAATGCAGGAGTCAAAGTCCTGTGCCTTACCGCTTGGCGATAGCCCATTGCAACTATGAGTTACATAGTCCAGACTTTTTCAGCTGCAATTCCAGCAAGGGTGGATAAAGGGATTCGAACCCTTGGCCTCCAGAGCCACAATCTGGCGCGCTAACCAGCTGCGCTATACCCACCAT
>JAJPYF010000049.1 GCA_021205085.1 Clostridiales bacterium
GTCTGGTTCAGCAGCCTCCGGCCGCTGCGGGACGGCTATTATCTGGACGACAGCCGGATCTGCCGTTCTGAGGACGGCGAGGTCACGGAGGTGATCTCCACGGATGAGCTGAAGATTCTCGGCCGGCACAACTATGAGAATGCGATGGCTGCCGTGGCGATGGCGTCCGCGGTCGGCGTGCCGATGGAGAATATCCGCAATACATTGCGGAATTTCCGTGCCGTGGAGCACCGGATCGAGTATGTGACGGAGAAGCGCGGCGTATATTTTTATAATGATTCCAAGGGAACCAACCCGGATGCGGCCATCAAGGGCATTCAGGCGATGGATCGCCCGACCTGTCTGATCGGCGGCGGATATGACAAGAATTCCACTTATAAGGAGTGGATCGAGAGCTTTGACGGAAAGGTCAAGGCGCTGGTGCTGATCGGGCAGACCCGTGAAAAGATCGCGGCCGAGGCCGAAGCCTGTGGGTTTACGAATTACTTCTTTGCGGACAGTCTGCAGGAGGCGGTGGACCTGTGTTATGAGAAGGCGGAGCCCGGCGATGCGGTTCTCCTCTCACCGGCCTGCGCGAGCTGGGGAATGTTTCCGAATTACGAAGTGCGCGGAAAGATGTTTAAGGAAATGGTTCATGCCCTGAAGGAGTAATTGTCCATGAGCGGTCGCCGGAAGAAGGAGAAGACAAAAAAATATTTTGATTACAGTCTGCTGTTTCTGATTGTTTTTCTTCTGGGATTCGGACTGGTGATGCTCTACAGCGTCAGCGCTTACGAGGCGCAGAGCGAATTCGGCGACGCAACCTATTACCTGCGTCATCAGGCGCGGAATATCCTGATCGGACTGGTCGGCATGGTGATTGCCGCAAGGATTCCGTATCAGGTGTGGAGAAACCGGTGGGTCAGCCGTTTCGTGTATGGCTTTGCATTTCTGCTCTGCGCGGCGGTGATCGTGGTGGGAAATGATGCCAACGGATCCACGCGGTGGCTGCAGATCGGACCGATCTCATTCCAGCCCTCCGAGATCGCGAAGGTGGCGGTGATTATCTATCTGGCGTCGATTCTCTCGAGAATGCCGAAGCAGATCCGGGATTTTAAGAGCATCTTAAAGATATTGGTCCGCGTTGCACCGCTTCTGGCGGTGATCGCATACAGCAATCTGAGCACGGCCATCATTGTGGCCGGGATCTGTGTGCTGATGATGTTTGTGGCGAGCCCGAAGTATTCCCACTTTCTGGTGCTCGGCCTTTTGGTCGTGGGATTCGGCGCGGTCTTTATTCTGACACAGTCTTACCGGAGTGAGCGGATCATGGCGTGGCTGCACCCGGAGGAGTATCCGGATGAAGCCTACCAGACTTTGCAGGGACTCTACGCGATCGGCTCCGGAGGACTCTTCGGAAAGGGGCTGGGCGCCAGCATCCAGAAGCTGGGATATGTACCGGAGGCGCAGAACGATTTCATTTTCACGATCATCTGTGAGGAGCTGGGGCTCTTCGGCGGGATCTGTGTGATTTTGCTTTTTATTCTTTTGATCTGGCGGTTTATGGTCATCGCGAACAATGCCGCGGACCTGTTTGGTGCAATGCTGGTGGTGGGTGTTTTGTCCCACATTTCCCTTCAGGTGATATTAAATCTGGCGGTGGTGACCAACTCCATGCCGAATACAGGCGTCATTTTGCCCTTTATCAGCTATGGCGGCACATCCATGATTTTTCTTCTGACGGAAATGGGGCTGGTTTTGTCTGTTTCCAGGGGAATCCATCTCGATACGGATTATCCGGCGGAGTGAGGCGGATTGACACAGTGTGTGCGCGGCCGGCTCAGACAGGCCGGGCAGATCGGACAAGGTAGATATGACAGATAAGACAGTGCGAAAAAAGAAGAGAAAAAATAGACGCCGTCAGGTGCTTCCCATATTGCTTCCGGTCCTTATTCTGATCGCTGTGCTGGCGGTGATCATGGTGTGGAAGGTTTTTGTCGTGAAGGAAGTGGAGGTCGTCGGGAATGAGATCTACTCGGACGAGCAGATCGAGACCTGGGCGCTCAGCGATGAATACTCGTGGAATTCCCTGTATGTCGTCCTGAAAAATAAATTTGTGAAGCAGGATGAGATTCCGTTTGTGGACAGCATGGAGATCACACTCGCCACGCCGTCGAAGCTTCAGATCACGGTCACGGAAAAAAGTATTATCGGATACATCTATATTTCCGCGCTCGGTCAGAATGCGTACTTTGACCAGGACGGTTTTGTGGTGGAGCTTTTCGCCGATGTCATTGAGGGAACGACGAAAATCAGCGGTCTCGATGTGGAGGACGCGGTTTTGTATGAGAAGCTGGAGCTGGGCAGCAGTAGTATTTTAAAGACGCTTCTCTCCCTCACGCAGCTTCTGAAAAAATATGAGCGGGAGCCGGAGATCATCTATATCGACGGCAGCGATATTCTGATCAGCTACGGTACGATCCAGGTGGATCTCGGAGACGGATCCTCGCTGAACGAGAAGATTCTCCGAATGGATCAGATTTTCCCGGAGATTGAGGGGCAGACCGGGACGCTTCATCTGGATACATGGACGGGAACCGGGACGGACATCTATTTCAAACAGAATGAGCTGACGGAAATTCCGGTGGACGAGCAGACCGTGGCGGAATCATAAAAATTGAAAAATATTTTGGTAAAAGCAGTTGACTATTTGAAGAAAAAATATATGATATAAAAGTATAGAAAAATCT